>CATAQZ010000158.1 GCA_949487015.1 Flavobacteriales bacterium UBA4585 | reverse complement strand
AGATCTTTTTACAGTGGGACGCGCCTAGTTTTTGACAACGGCCCACCGATCTATTTGAAATATCAAAAACTGCTGTTTTACGCTTGATTATTGGTGCAGTTTGCCTCAATAAAATCAATCTTAATTTAAACGCAGTAACATGAAATCACTAGTTTTCACATTAGCGCTTTTAAGCGCAATTGGCCTTAACGGGCAGTCAAAATACAACACCACTACTTTAGAGGTAGACGGTCTTTGCGGTATGTGCGAAGAGCGCATCGAAAACGCAGCCTACATTAAAGGCGTCAAAAAAGCCGACTGGAGTCAAGAAACGCACCTTTTGGAACTGATATACAACAGTTCTAAAGTAGACGAAGCAGCCATAATTGCCGCTATCAATGAAGTAGGACACGACGTAAAAAATCATCCTGCCACAGACGAGCAATATGCGAACATCCACGGCTGCTGTCGTTTTAGAGATCCGGACCAAAGAGCGAAGCACGGCTTAGGCGATCCATTGTGTAAGCCGGGTGAAACCCATGAAGAGCACCATGCTCATGGTGGGAAACACGACCATTAAATGACTTCGCATAAAAAATACCTAGGCTTAGCACTTCTGCTGGCCTTCTCGGCTTTTGCTCAGGTTGACACATCGAGCATTCAGATGTTCGAAACACTGGATGAAGTCGAAATAGATAGAGATCCCGGAGTTCGACTCTCGAAAAAATCAGTGCTTTCAAAAGAGCTGATTTCTGAAGTTGAGCTTCGTAAGGCCGCATGTTGTGACCTCAGCGAGAGTTTTGAAACGAATGCTTCCATCTCCGCTTCCTTTACGGATGCAGTGACTGGGACTCGACAAATCCGACTCTTAGGTCTCGAAGGACCCTACGCTTTATATACTCGTGGTAATCTCCAAACTATGGGCGGCCTTTCTTCAGTTCTAGGTTTGGCATTAATTCCCGGTGCTTGGATACAAAGTATTCAACTGACAAAGGGCCCTGGCAGTGTAGTAAACGGTGCTGCTGCTATGAGCGGTCAAATAAATTATGAATTGCGTCCCAGCTTTACTAAAGAAAAAGCGCATTTCAATCTTTTTGCCGGGCCCGGACGTTTCGAACAAAACGCCATTTACACCTGGAAACAAAGCGCAAAATGGTCGTCAAATGTTATGGTACACGGCAGACAACAACTCTTCCGTTGGGACGGTAATGAAGACGGTTACCTCGATGCACCCTTATCCAATCATGTCTTTATTCAGAATGCTTGGAAACACCAGGGGGCCAACAGTGAAGCCCAGTTCGGTATCAAAGCCAGTGGTATTAAAAATATTGGCGGGAGTACGCTTTATGGCACTCCAACACTGGTACGTATTTGGTCGCATGAACTACAAACCGAACGCTATGAGCTTTGGGCTAAACGCGGTTATTTCCTCGATGGTGGTATCAACAGAAGCATAGGAACGCAATTCTCTGCTACCTACCAGGATCTGAACAGCTATTTCGGTAATCGAATTTTTACGGGAAAAGAGCGACGTCTGTACGGTAACCTTATTTTTCAGGATAATATTTTTGATACGCGACATACGCTTAAAGGCGGTCTTGATGCCAATAGTTTTTCCATAAGCCAACAAATGTGGGAAAACGACGGTAGCTATGATGGGCTATGCACAGGGGTTTATGGCGAGTACAGTTATGTCAATTCGCCCGATGGTGAAGGATTCAGTATGATTCTGGGGCAACGCATTGATGTCCTTAGGCACTATCTTCCTTTCTATGTTCCCAGATTACATTTGAAGTACAACTCTGGTCCTTGGGCATTTCGCGGGCAGGCAAGTAGATCGTGGAGAATTGCAACCTTAGGCCCAGAGTATATGGGTTATATGGCCAACGACCGTACGGCAGTATTTCTAGGCAATGGAGGCGGTCCGATCACCGAACCTATAGAAAAATCGAATACGTATGGTATCGGAGTAAATTGGTCGAAGGATGTCCTGTTTAAAGAAATGCAATGGTATGCTGATGTATTCTATACCCAATTTGAGAATAAAGTTGTCTTCGATTTTGACGGCAGTACGGATACCTTACTGATAGGATCGCCCGGTGGTTCATATTCGAATGTACAAGAGCGTATTCTTTACAGCCCCTACTCCATTTCTGCACAGGTAGGCGGTCAGTATGAGCTCTTCCATAGAACGATGATAAAGGCATCCTACCGTTATCAGGATGTGAAACAGCGCGACCTTACAGCTTATTATGCGTCTGGAGCGATTGAGGATTATTTTAAGCTAGAAGAAGTCATTCTTAATGTACCGCATCTTGTTTATTTGGGTGCAAGTTACTCCGGTAGAAAAGGAATGGGTATTGAATTAAATGCGACATACAACAGTTCTCAACGCTTACCGCTCGTTGGGTACGCAAAGAGAAGCCCTGCTTTTACCATGCTCAACGGTCAAATCAGCAAAGAAGGCCGTGCCTTCGGACAATTCTACATCGGGATTCAAAACGCTTTGAATGTGCGTCAGCTTGACCCCATTGTTGGCGGTAATCTTCCTTTTGATGGTGGTTTTGACGCCTCAATTGTCTGGGGCCCCATAATGGGCCGTCAGATCTACGCCGGCTGGCGCTACGATCTGAAATTTCAAGATTAAAAAAAGGCGCCCAATGGGCGCCTTTTTTATGCTCGCTGCAAAATTTTGCGCTACGCGCTGTTTCGTGATGCATTGATATTTCCGTAAAGCGAACGCACGACCATTTTTTCAAAAATAGCACGGTCTGCGTCACTTAGAGACTCTTCACGCAAGGTTATGAGTGCATACTGCTGTATGACCAGAAGCGGCAGCACAATATTCTCACGCAGCGCTATAGAAGCCTTTATGCCTGGGTTGTTACTCAACAGCTCCGCTTGACCAGAAATTTTTAATACCCATTGCTGTGTGCGCTCAAATTCCTCATTCAATGAGGACCAAAACGTACCAAACTTTATATCACTAGCCATGTACGCCGTTAATGGGAAGAACGTCTTACACATGCTTTGCATAGAATTTTCCACCAATGTTCTAAAGAATTTACTCTGGCGGTAGAGTGCTTGCACTTCATGCAAACGTCCGGCCTCACTTATCTCTTGCAATGCCTTACCCAGTCCATAGAAACCGGGAATATTCATTTTAAGTTGCGACCAAGCGCCTACAAACGGTATTGCGCGGAGATCATCTAACTCAAGTTTTTTAGCTTGTCCACGCTTTGAAGGTCTCGAACCAATGTTTGCTTGACCGTAGTATTTTAAAGGACTCATTTCCTCCAGGAATTCAGTGAACAACGGATCCTCTTTGAGCGCAGAATAATACTTCAAACTGATATCACTAAGCTCTTCAAGCAGCTGACGTTCGTTCGGCTGAAGAATTTTAGAATCATCGTCAAGCAATAAATTTTCTAAGCCCGCAGTAATGAGCTGTTCCATGTTGAACTGCGCACTTTCTGAAGTACCAAAGTTGCTAGAGATGGTTTGTCCTTGAACCGTCAATTGAATTTCTGAAGAAGCTATTTGTTGTCCTAGTGAAGCATAAAAATTGTGTGTATTACCTCCACCACGCGCAGGCGGTCCGCCACGACCATCAAAGAATACCACATCGATATCATTCAACTTCGAAATGCGAGTGAGGTTTTCTTTAGCTCTGTAGATGTTCCAATTCGCACTCATGTAGCCACCATCCTTGGTTCCATCTGAGAACCCAAGCATAATGGTTTGCTTGTTTCCTCTCTGCGTTAAGTGACGGCGGTAATTGGTCTCCGAATACAGGGTATTCATACTTGCACCGGCTCCTACCAAATCATCGATAGTTTCAAAAAGAGGAACGATATCTACGCTGATTTTCTCATCCCCAAATGCAGTCCATCGGGCAAGTGCAAAAACGCGCGCCACATCCATCGCTCCACGACAATTGGAAATGATGTATCGATGTGCGCCTTTCGGTCCATTTTTAGCTTGAATCTCACGAATGACACGGAAACTTTGTAGGGTATCATCAACTCGATCATCACCTGTAAGTGTGCCTTCCCAGTGTGCATCTAAAGCGAATAGTTCTTCGGGGGTTGACGGGACTTCTAATCCTAATTGGTCCGCGACAGCATCAAAAGCGCGTTTGATTTCACGACTGTCCTGTCGAACATCAATGCTCGCAAAATGAGATCCAAATAAAGCGACACGGTCTAATAGCTCTTCCACCAGCTCTACGAAAATACTGTCGTGGTGCTCATGTAAATCATTTAAGACCTTGTGCAATGACGAACGGAACATTTTAAAATCCCATTCATCTTGGTGACGAATGCAGCGCAAAACCATCTTTTCGATGGCCATTAAATCTTCATAGACACCGGAAAAAGAAATACGTCTTCTCAAGTTTCGTAAATCTTGGTAGTAGCATTGCAATAACACATCTCTAAGTCTGCTAGCAACCTGTAATGTAGTATCGACGGAAACGAAAGGGTTACCATCGCGGTCCCCACCGGGCCAAAATCCTAGATTTATGAGGTTTAAGGTTCCGTCCCAGTTTGGCAATGAACGGCGCATTGCGGCCGTGATGTCCCCTGCACTTTGGTAAAAAACATTTTGCAGGTACCAGATCAAATTGATGGCTTCATCGTAAGGAGTAGGCTTCGCTTTTTGAAAAAACGGCGTCTTACCCAATTGCTTCAAATACATCCGGATGGCACCAAGGTCGTTCTCTTGAATGGCTGCTGTCAAATCTGTAATGATGGCAAGGACTCGACCCGGGTAAAACTGTGTCGGGTGCGCAGTAAGCACTGGACGAATAGAGAAATCTTGGAGTCTATTCATCAAGTCTTCCAAATTTCCAGCGCGTTCCATTCGCATCATGAACTCGCTTAAAGATCCTTTACCCGAAAGGTTGTTAAGCGCTCCATAGGCAGCATCTTCAAGCGCATCTACGAGAACAACTTGCCGCTCGATGTATTGAATCACTTTGAATAAAAAGTCGATTTGCTCTTCTTTGTTTTCACCGTCCTTATACTCCTCAAAAAACTGGGCTATAATTTGAACTGGGCTGTGTCCTTCAGCCAATTTTGCTAAACAGAATTCATTCAACACGGGAATAAAGATTCCGGTGTTTTTAATACCGTCTAGTGGCAAGGTCAAGAAAAGACTATTGTAAAGCTGAAATTTCAGCCCTACGTGATTTTCATAATTCGCAGCACTTAGTGCTAAATTTTCATTTACCTCCATATTAGGGTAGTGTGGTTCCAGTTGCCGCCTGGTAAATAGTATACCATTGTTGACGGTCCAATTTTATAGTAAGCGCAAGATGCGCTGCTTCTAAATTTTTTGCTTTCGTTGTTCCCACGACGGGCAAAATGCCTGCCGGGTGCTGTAATAACCATGCCAGCGCCATGGCCTGTGGCGTCACTTCAAATTCTGAGGCCAGCGTATCTAATGCCGTTGAAACTCCTTTTGGCAATGTTCCTCCGCCCAATGGGGACCAAGCCATAGGTACGATCCCATCTAATGTACATTGGTCTAAACGACCATCGTCAAAAGCACTGACATCCTTTACAGAAACCTCCAACTGATGTACTCCAACTGGCACCGTACTTTGAAGCAGCTTTACTTGCGATGGTGTAAAGTTACTCACGCCAAAGCTGCGAACTTTTCCGCTGGTATAAAGAATCTCAAAGGCCTCAGCTACTTCATCAGGATCCATCAAAAGGTCTGGGCGGTGCAAGAGCATCACATCAAGATAATCGGTTTGTAGATTTCGAAGACTGTCCTCTGCACTCTTTAAAATGTGCGACTTGGTAAAATCGTAAGCTTTGATGTAATGCTCAGGTTTCTGATCGCATACTCGAATAATACCGCATTTAGTGACCAATTCTATTTGCGAACGCCACTCTGGATGCAACTTTAAAGCAGCACCAAACTCAGCTTCAGTGGTATGATCACCATATATATCTGCATGATCGAAAGTGCTCATTCCTAAGCTCATAGACTTATCAATCATGGCCTCATATTGCGCCGTGGTAAAATTGGCATCCCAAATTCCCCATCGCATGGTTCCTACCACAATATCACTCATCCAAGGTGTACTATACATAGCTGCGTATTGAGCATGCAACATAAGGAATTCTTTACACTACTTCAGCCTAATTCGACGTTGCCATTTGCCTGAAATAAATCGAACCGTTGCATCCTCCTTTTCAGTTTCCTCCGAGATGGAAAAATCTGTAGAACCGTCCGGATGCTCTTCACCTAACCAATACACCTTGTGAGGCCCGGGGCCCTTTAACTGTAGTGGCTGATTGCTAGGATAAAGATTTGGAGGTAAGAAGAAATAGCCCGCACTACCTGTGGCATAAATTGTCCCATCACCGTAGGCTATAATGGGATAGTAGGAACTCAACGGATAATGGGCAAGACTTAAGTTTGTGCCTGCCTTACGAATGGCGATATGAGGAGATAAGATGGCAGTGGGTAAAACAACATCACAACAGCTCATTAAGGTAGTTTGGAAGGTTGAATCAATAATCAATTCACAGGAGTACACCGCCGAATACTTACCTGTGGTTTGAAAATCGAAAATCACTTTTTGCTGCTGACCGGGAGGACGTTGAAATCGTAATTGGTTGCGCTTTTGATTCTTTTCTTTCAAAAAATCAGGAGATAAAACTGCTGAATTCTGCCGTTCATCCAAAATATTCGATCGATCAAAAGCAGGGTCTTCGAAGATTGTTAAAGGATCTGATTTATCCACAAAAACTGATGTATCGCGCTCATTTTGAGCGGATAAAGGTTGCGTAACGTTAAAGAAAACGAGGCACAAGAACGTTGCGCAGCGCCCGACAGGCACCGATTGAAGCATACTTTTCATCATTAAGGGGTTTAGGTTAGTAAAAACTGCTCCTTAATAAGTTAGTCTACGACCCTAAAAGAGTCTACTTTTGCGCCTTAATAATTTTCGGCACATGAACTTGCGCAACATTGCTATTATAGCCCACGTCGATCACGGTAAAACTACTTTGGTTGACAACATGCTTCACACGGCGAAGCTTTTCCGTGACAACCAACAGGTTGACGATCTATTATTGGACAACAACGATCTAGAGCGTGAGCGCGGGATTACCATTTTGTCTAAAAACGTAAGTATTCGCTGGAAGGATACGAAGATTAATATTATCGACACACCAGGTCACAGTGACTTTGGTGGTGAGGTTGAACGTGTATTGAACATGGCCGATGGAGTAATTCTTTTAGTAGATGCTTTTGAAGGTCCGATGCCACAAACGCGTTTCGTTCTTCAAAAAGCGTTGTCTTTAGGCAAGACTCCTATTGTCGTTATTAATAAGGTCGATAAGCCGAACTGTACTCCAGATTTAGTGCACGATCAAGTATTCGAACTGTTCTTTAATCTTGATGCTACAGAAGAGCAATTAGACTTTGTAACTGTTTACGGCTCTGGAAAAGAGAAGTGGATGGGACCAGATTGGCAGACGAAGACAGAGGATATCACATATCTCCTAGACACGATTGTTGAGACCATTCCTGCACCAGCAGTATCGGAAGGTCCATTGCAAATGCAAATCACCTCGCTTGACTTCAGTTCATTTACGGGCCGTATTGCAATTGGTCGTGTAACTCGGGGGAAGATTACTGAGAATATGCCCATTGCATTATGTCGCAGAGACGGCAGCATCAAAAAGGCACGCATCAAAGAATTGATGACTTTTGAAGGACTAGGAAAATCCAAAACAAAAGAAGCCATTGCTGGTGAAATCGTGGCTGTAAACGGTATCGATGGATTCGAAATTGGCGATACTATTGCAGATCCTGAAACGCCAGAAGCTCTACCTACAATGGAAATCGACAAGCCGACCATGAGCATGTTGTTTTCGATAAATAACTCTCCGTTCTTCGGTAAAGAAGGTAAGCACGTGACTTCCCAAAAGATTCGCGAGCGCTTGCAGTTGGAAACAGAGAAAAATTTGGCACTTAAAGTTGAAGATACCGATGCTGCGGACCAATTCATTGTTCATGGTCGTGGTATCCTGCATTTGGGTATCTTGATTGAAACCATGCGCCGTGAGGGGTACGAATTGCAATTGGGGATGCCTCAGGTAATCTTCAAGGAAGTAGATGGTAAGAAGCACGAACCCATCGAAGAATTGACAGTTGATGTACCGGAAGAGAGTGCCGGTAAAGTCATCGAATTAGTTACAAAACGCAAAGGCGAATTACTCGTTATGGAAGCGAAGAATGACCTTACTCGTTTGGAATTCGAGATTCCTTCACGCGGTATTATGGGTCTTCGTAACAACGTACTCACAGCGACAGCCGGTGAAGCTATCATGGCGCACCGTCTAAAGGAATACCAGCCTTACAAAGGAGATATGGACCGCCGCATCTCAGGCGTACTTATTACTAAAGAAGCTGGAAAAGCCAGCACGTACTCTATGGACAAGCTCCAGGATCGTGGTAAATTCTTTATCGAGCCAGGTGAGCACTTGTACGGTGGACAGATTGTTGGTGAAGCAAACCGTCCTGGTGACCTCGTCGTTAACCCTTGTATCGCAAAACAATTGAACAACATGCGTGCCGCAGGTAAGGATGATAACTCTGCCTTATTTACACCGATCAAATTCAGCTTAGAAGAAGCAATGGAATATATTGGTGCAGATGAGTATGTAGAAGTGACACCGGAAAACATTCGTTTAAGAAAAATCTTATTGAACGAAAGCGACCGTAAGCGTCAGTCGAAATAGACGAACGAGAAAATTTCACAGAAAAAAGCCCCGCGTTGCGGGGCTTTTTTTATGCTTCCATCTCAATGAGAATCTCCAAGATGGCTGTCGCAGCCTGGGCTATTTTCGTACCTGGACCGAAAATACCAGCTACACCTTGATCATATAAGAATTGATAATCCTGTGCAGGTATTACTCCACCTACAATTACCAGAATATCCTCACGTCCTAGCGCCTTAAGTTCATCAAGTACAGCAGGAACTAAAGTCTTATGTCCCGCGGCTAAGGAGCTCACCCCTAAAATATGAACGTCGTTTTCTACAGCTTGCTTTGCTGCTTCCTTAGGTGTTTGAAACAGGGGACCCATATCCACATCAAAACCTAAATCGGCAAAAGAAGTAGCTACGACTTTGGCGCCACGGTCGTGACCGTCCTGCCCCATTTTTGCGACCATTATTCGTGGCCGGCGCCCGGCTTTATCCGCGAATCGATCGGATACTACAAGCGCAGCTTCAAAATCCTCATTCATTTTCATTTCATTAGAGTACACACCACTAATTGTTTGGGTTTTCGCCACATAGCGTCCCCAATTTTCTTCTAAAGCTAAAGAAATCTCTCCTAGAGTGGCACGTACCTTTGCCGCTTCCACGGCCAAAGCCAGTAAGTTTCCAACTCCAGTCTTAGCACATTCTGACAACGCAGCGAGCGTTTTATCTACCGCTTGCCTGTCGCGCGCCGCACGCAAGGCTGCTAAACCCGCAACTTGGGCTTCTCGCACTTCGTCACCACGCACCTCGAGAATATCGAGATCGGCGCGTGCACCATTTTCGAATGCATTGACACCCACAATAATATCCGCTCCACTATCGATACGTGCTTGCTTTTTTGCTGCAGCTTCTTCAATACGCAGCTTCGGTATACCCGCTTCAATGGCTTTAGTCATACCACCAAGTGCTTCCACTTCTTCCATCAGCGCCGTTGCACGATCAATTAAATCCGCAGTGAGTTTCTCTACATAATAGGATCCACCCCAAGGATCTGCGGTAAAGGTGATGTCGGTTTCTAGTTGCAAGTGCAATTGCGTATTTCGGGCAATTCGCGCAGAAAAATCTGTAGGAAGTGCAATGGCTTCATCCAAAGAGTTGGTGTGCAGGCTTTGCGTACCTCCCATAGTTGCCGCCATAGCTTCAATGGCCGTGCGTGTAACATTGTTGTATGGATCTTGCTCCGTTAATGACCAACCTGAAGTCTGACTATGGGTACGTAACGCCATAGACTTCGGATGTTTAGCTCCTAATGCTTTCAGGTATTTCGACCAAAGGAAACGGGCAGCGCGCATCTTCGCAATCTCCATAAAAGGATTCATTCCTATACCCCAGAAAAAGCTCAGTCGTGGTGCAAAGGCATCAATTTCTAAACCGGCATCTCTACCTGTTTTAACATATTCCAAGCCGTCACATAAAGTATATGCCATTTCAATATCAGCCGTAGCTCCAGCTTCCTGCATGTGGTAGCCTGAAATAGAAATGCTATTAAATTTCGGCATGTTCTTGCTCGTGTAGGCAAAAATATCCGAGATGATGCGCATGCTTTCTTTAGGGGGATAGATATAGGTATTGCGGACCATGAATTCTTTAAGAATGTCATTTTGAATGGTTCCGCTTAATTGGTCCAATTCAACCCCCTGCTCCATCGCTGCTGCTATGTAGAATGCCATGATCGGCAAAACGGCGCCGTTCATCGTCATCGATACAGACATTTGATCTAATGGAATGCCGTCAAACAGCACCTTCATATCCTCAACGGAATCAATCGCAACACCGGCTTTACCTACATCGCCAAAAACCCGCTCGTGATCACTATCATAGCCCCGATGGGTAGCCAAATCAAAGGCTACAGACAATCCTTTTTGCCCTGCCGCTAAATTTCGACGGTAAAAGGCATTGGATTCCGTCGCAGT
>CATAQZ010000157.1 GCA_949487015.1 Flavobacteriales bacterium UBA4585 | reverse complement strand
TGGACTGCAGCGACATCAATTACAGAGCTTTCCCTGAACGGTATATCCTATGGTTCATTCAAAGGTCAAATGAGTTATGCCCCTCAGTATTCAGATGTGTTCATATCAGGAACCTTATTTGACGAATTACAATCTTACGCCACCACTCGAGGTCATTACAACACGGCACAAGATGATTTAGATCTGAGTCTGAGTTTGGATGCATTGAACGTAGCATCATTGAATCCATTCTTCGACGGAGCTATAGCGGGTCTCGAGGGTTATCTAGATGGCGGTATTCAGATTTATGGTCCATTGAACAAATGGAATACTAGGGGAGAGGTTTACTGGAATAACGGCGCCATACAAATTCCGCTTTTAGGAGCCCAGTTTTCTGTGGCCAAACAGTCTTTAATTACCCTTTCAGACAAAGGATTCGAACTGGACTCCATAAAACTCATATCGATGGAAGATGAGACTCAGGCCTTGTCTTGGGGTGCTATTGAGCATCACCAATTGAAAGATTTTGGTCTAGATATTCGATTATCTACCGATAGTTTACTCGCTATGAATAAGGAGCGCAACGCGGAAGATATGTTCTACGGTACCGCTGTAGCAGCTGGAGAGATGCATTTGACAGGACCAGTGGAACAACTACAACTAACCGTTCAAGCAACTACGAAAGAGGGTACATTACTCAAAATACCGCTTGATAATCCCACAGCGGTTGAATTGCCTGGATTTATTCGTTTTGTGGATTCTGAATTACCACGAGTATCTTTAAAATCGATCGAGGATGAACGCGATTTTTTCGGCGCGGATTTAGGATTAGAGGTAACTGAAGTGGCTAAAATTGAATTGGTCTTAGATGAAGTACTCGGAGACATTATTCGTGCGCAAGGAAGTGGGGCTATGCGACTAAAAATACTCGAAGATGAAAGTGTTGAGCTCTATGGCGTCTATACTGTTACAGAAGGGGATTATCTATTTACGCTCCAAAATATTATTAATAAACAGTTTAATCTGTTGCCAGGCGGGACCATAGCATGGAGTGGCGATGTATATCAAGCCGAATTAGATTTAAAGGCCGTATACCGTGTCCAAACGGATCTCACTGGGTTAGTTAGCAGTGCGAATTACAACAATGAAAAGGTCCCAGTAGACCTTATCATTTCGCTTTCTGGTCCGCTTCTGTCGCCTGAAATAGGTTTTGAAATAGATTTACCGGATAGTCCATCTTCCTATCAACAGGAATTGAACCGGCACTTTTTAAATGAAGAGGCCTTACATTATCAAGCGTTTTCATTGCTCATGTTGGGCGATTTCTTTCAGCAAAACTTAGGAGTTCAAGAGAGCATTAACTTTGAATCCTCCCTAGGTAACACTACATCAGAATTATTGGTTAGTGAGTTCGGCAGTTGGTTGGCCGCGGGTATAGGAAATTATGTGACCGTAGATTTTGACTATACCACAGGAGCTAATCCGCTGACCAATTTCGGGAGTCAAGGAGACAACTTAAATTTAAACGTTTCAAAGAACTTCTTTGACGGTAAATTAAAATTGAAGTCCTCCTTTGACGTACCCCTAGGACAAGAGCAGGCTTCGACTTTATTGCTCGGCGATACGGAAGTATCCTTAGACCTTTCGAAACAAGGTACCGTTGTACTTAAAGCATTCAACAGAAGTAATAGGAACGATCCTCTTCTCCAATCCACAGGGCCTTATACGCAGGGTGTGGGTATCCAATTCAAAAAGGATTTCGATCGTGTAACTAAATCTTCTAAGACTGATCTTCAATAAGGTCTACGGCGGCTACTAAATCCTTTACGTAATGCATCGGTACCTCAGTATGAGGTTTTAACCCGTGACCTGTTTTTACGCGAATGGTTTCCACGCCTGCTCGAGCCCCTGCCTCTATGTCTCTAGGACTATCACCTACAAGGTAACTTTTGGTCAAGTCAATATTGAATCGATCTGCGGCCTCTAGGAGCATTCCTGGCTTAGGTTTGCGACAACTGCATTCAACCTTATACTCTTTAATCTCACCTTCATAGCCGCTGTGCGGGTGATGGGGGCAAAAATATATGGCCTCAACAAATGCGCCTTCTTGTCCTAATTCCGTCTCCATTTTTTTATGGATTTCATCCAGCGTAGCAATAGAACAAAGTCCTCTTGCAATCACACTTTGATTAGTAACCACGACCACTAAGAAGCCCATCTTATTTAGTCTTCGGATGCTGGAAGCGGCATACGGGTATAATTCAAGATCTTCCGGACGGTCGATTAAATCCGTGTCGATATTAATGACGCCATCTCGATCAAGAAAAACGCAACGTTGCTCATTGTTAAGGTTCCTTGCGGCAACCTTTCCGCTTTTCAAAGCTTCTTCAACCTTTTTTAATCGATCCGGCGTACCCATGTCTTTTAGGTACTCGGGTGTATTGTATGCGAACACATTCAATTTTGCATGAAGGGTAGGGAAGATGTCTTTTCCAAAGTCCGCTTTTACGCCAGTTGCCAAATGTTCAAGTACAACAGGGTTAAAAACATATGCCGCTGCATTCACTAGATTCCTGTAGCGCAAACCTTCTGGATGCGGTTTAGCATAGAAAGCGGTTACTCGATCCTCC
>CATAQZ010000156.1 GCA_949487015.1 Flavobacteriales bacterium UBA4585 | reverse complement strand
TGAGTGAGGACGCTCTGGAAAACGCACAAGAGGCCAATGCTTTAATGAAGGATCTCAAGGTGTTGAAAGAGCGCCTAGGGCTGTCCATACTCTTGCTGGCGCACACCCCCAAGCGGCTTAGACACAAGCCCTTGGGTAAAGGCGATTTGGCAGGGTCTTCAGGACTCTCACGATTTGCCGATGCACTCTTTGCGCTAGGTGCGAGCACCACCGAAAAAAACCGCCGCTACCTCAAACAGCTAAAGGTGCGCAGCGCGGAGTTTCAGTACGGTGCTTCCAACGTCATTGAGCTAGAGATCAAAAAGGACACCAATTTTTTAGGGCTCCACTTCTTAGGCTACGGGGAGGAACGCCACCAGCTGAAGGTAGAAGATTATTCCGAGCTTGAGGGAGCCATTTTAGAACTTCGAAGGGATAAACCCGAATACACGCAAGCAGAAATTGCTCGAAAGCTAGGCTGCGATGCCATGCGGGTGAGTCGCACCCTTAAAAAGTACGGTAAGAACAAATAGAGCTTCTTCGAATCCTATGACCCATAACATAACACTGTTACGCGTAACAGGTGTTAGGACGGTTTTGAAAAGACCCGTGGTTTTGTAACTCCTTTGTATACAAATGGTTACATGTTAGAAGTGGGGTGAGAAACGGTAAAACAGGGCCTAACATAACATGTTATGTTAGGCCCTGTTGCGTTATAAAGTCACGAATAAACAGTGAAGGCATCGGACCAGAAACTTGGGGCTTTGGTAGGTACAACGCAGGTAAACATCCAACTACGCGGCAAGGCAGCCTGTGCGGAATTTTACCCATTCCAAGGGGCATAACACTGTTACGCGTAACAGGTGTTATGAGGGTTGTTACAGGAAACAGAACCTTGTAACACGCAGTAATACAGTGTTTTATATTATTGCAAAGGATGATAATCTGCAAAAAAAGGGAATAACATAACATGTTATGTTACGCTCAATTTAGGGAAACAACACCCCGATATTCCCATTCGACATCGGTTCGACCTCTCCTTTTGAAAGCTTGGTTGAAAGAGAATCGTTGCTATAAGTGGAAAAAATGACTTTTTGTTATTTTATCGAGATAAGTATAAAGGACCAAAATGTCTTAATTGAGACTCTGTTCTTACTCGATTTTGTCTACTCATCGTTGAATTTTTTGACGATCAACTTCACCAACAGTCATGTGTTTAGCGTTGTAGAAAGAGTTTTTATTGGGCTGTGGGAAGGTTTCATTTGAATTCCAGGAAATGTTTAATAACTTCTAGCTGCCAATAAAAACCGTTTATGGAATCTACTCTAAAACTACGAAGCCTCCTTCGTGTACTTTGCATTCTCTTGCTCGTTCCATCCTATGTGTATTCTCAATCTCCAGGTGGAGTACGCGGCCAACAATTTTGGTACGACGACAAAGACAGCACAGCACTCATCTCCAACTATCACAGCATTGACCTATTAAAAATGGGGCAAGAAGCACGGGACAGCATCTTAAATATTCCCGTCTCTAGCTCGCTATTTTTTGTGCTCAAAGGAAACTTCGCAGTCCCCATGGAGGACACGTTGTTGCAGATTGGAGACGTAACCTTGGTAGATGTTGGTCTTTACCACGGTGGTGGGTTTACCGCTATCTCATTTAACGACAGCACCTCAAAGATCGTTTCTGTTCAAACCATTCGGGGCTTTAGAATGGCCAAAGACACAGCGCCCGAAGTAAACATTGGCGACCTCTCCAAGTTCAGTGTGGCCGAGGTGATTTATTACCCCTACTACATCGACCGCGCAGAGCGCAGATTGGTAAACTCCTACCTTTCTATTAAATACGCCATCCCCATCCTTCAGGGCATTGAGCCCGATTGGAAGGACTATTGGGCGAAGGACTCTTCCTATTACTGGGACGCTAATAAAGACAAGGCCTTCTATGTACGAGTGATGGGACTTGGTGCGGACAGCGATCAATCCTTCTTTCAGAGTCAAAGTATTGCCGAGACCGGAGGTCACTTTAAGATCGCCCTCGACACCCCTGCCGTTCAAGGGACCATGCCACGTACATGGATGGCACAAGAAGGCTTTGTGATTTTCGCTGAACGTGCTACCGGCCCCAGCAGCATTAATGGCTACTGTGCTAATATACGTCCAGGAAAAAACCCTCTAGCCCTGTGGAAGTTCAAAGCCACCGTCGAATGGCGCACTTGGGCGACACGCATCCTTATCGAAACCGAACTACCCAATGGCGCGATTGCAGATTCCATTTTCTACACCGACGGAACCCACTATTATCATTCACCTTGGGTGTACAAGGACTCCAAAATCATTCGTTACGAAGTAGACCTGTCCAACGTGCAGATCGGCAAGAACTACATGTTCACCAAAAGGTCTTCCAACGACCAGAGCTGTAACTCAGTCGTATCCCTAGACAACTCAGGAATCTCTCTAAGTGGTGGCCTTGGTAGGATCTCCGTGCATTCTTTTGAAACTGGGACAACTTTTGAAACGGATCTTTCCTCTGACCGATACATTCCTATCGGGAATGGACAGTACTTTGTGGTGGTTACAGATGATCAGGGCAATGAAACCTTCAGTGAGCTGGTCGCAGTAAGCGGAAAGGGATCCAAATCAAACCTTGAGACCCTCTCTCCGAGCCTTAAGTTGTATCCCAACCCGGTACTTTCAGGCGGACTGGTCACCGTGGAGTTGCATGACTTCACCGAGACTCCTAAAACCTGGCAGCTCGTTGATGCCCTAGGCCGAATCATTCAGGAACAGCCCCTCTCTGGGTCCGAGCGCTCCGTTTCTTTTGAGGCTCCAAAGGCAGAAGGCACCTACACCTTCCGAGTGCTAACCTCTGACGGGGTGTTCAGCTTGAAGCTTATTTCTGCTCAACGCTAATCCTCAGTCCACCTTACCATACTCATTTCTGAACAACCATATCCTAGCTATATGCGCAACTCTAGTTTTTTCCAAAAGTTCATTGGCGTCTTTCTAACGCTCGTATTCATCTCTCCTGATGCGTTGGCCCTCACCAACACCATCCTCAATCCTGTAACCTTCGTCCAGCATTCGGATGCGAAATGGGACTCTTATTTAGAGTCGCTTCCTATGGGTTGGAATGACGACCACACAGCCTACTTAGGTGTGTCGAGTAATGATGCCTTAGGCAAGCCTTCAGATGATGTGTTTGAATTCTACATCAGCGAAGCGGAGCTTGCTTCGGATGAATTCACATTGTCGTACCTGGTCAATGGAGTGGATGATGCAAAATTGCTCCCCTTTACCATCAATGGTTTGTCCCAATACGGGGAATCGGCACACCAGGAAAAGGAAGGTTGGCAACGCGTGGGCTTGAGGATTTCTAGTAGAGACTTGGTTGCAGGCCGTAATACAATACTTTTCACTCTGCCTGAGGGGATCCAAGAGGCTCAAATAAAGTCAGTTGCTTTAGAACCTAATTCGAACGGCTCGGCAAAAGCAAAGCTTTCAACACTTGCCGTGGCCAATTCCGATGACTTCAATTCCGTTTTTGCTTCAAAATATTATACACAACTGAGTGATGAGGTCAGTTCGGAAGAAGCAAGACAGTTAACCCCTCTGCCTTCATATGCCCTGACTAAGAGCCAAGTTGCAAGCATTCCGGCAAGTTTCACAAATATGACGCGTGGAGCGGTGGCTTACCGCAGTTACGGTCCCAAAGACTCCATCACTCACGTTACGATTGGTGTGGACCAAAACGTAGGTTATAGCAAACTACGCGAGGTAAAGGTCTTTTTCTTTGATTACGACAAGAAAGACTGGGCTGAAGCTCATGTCAGCAAGGTAAATCACGCTTCCTTCACATTGGAGGCCGATGGACCTGGAGGAACGGACTACTTCGCAGCAATGATTAAAACGCCTGAAACTCCCGAAGCTTCAGCTTTTATGCCAACGAGTATTTCCGACTTAGAACCCGCCAACCCCGCAACTGGAATCACTCTCATTCAACCACCGACAGCCAATCAACAGGGAGACGCCAACATTAGCTACCCCCTTGCCATTCCTCAAGGCCGTCAAGGCATGACCCCTCAATTATCCTTAAACTATTCGTCATCTGGTGGTTCTGGTTGGGCCGGATACGGTTGGAGTATACCCGTACAAAGCATTAGTGTCGATACGCGTTGGGGTGTTCCTAGGTATGACCAGGCAATTGAATCCGAGGTTTATTTGTTTAATGGCGAGAGTCTTCATGCTGAAGACGGAGTAAAAGCAAATCGTCCAAATATCACTACATCTGCTAACTTCTCAGCCCGATTGGTTGGTCAAAACGGAGAGGTTCGATTTTTTACCAAACAACAAGGAGCCTATTCGGAGATTACAAGACATGGACTAAGACCGGGCGAATACTATTGGACAGTAAAAGACGCCTCGGGCAATACGTTTTACTATGGTGCAGATGAAAATGGCAGACAGGAAGAAGCGATTTTCGCCAAAGATGGAAAAAGTCCTGGCGCACGTTGGTACCTGTCCAAAGTAGTTGATCGGTTTGGGAATAACATCATTTACACCTACGCCAAGAGTTCCAACTTATCAAAAAACACCATTCTTGGTGGAGGCTTGTCTATGTGGCTCAGCAAAATCGAGTATACAGGTTACAATTCGACTCCAGGAAAATATTCATTGGAGTTCAATACGACCGATCGTCGTCCAGATTCTCGAGTGAATTATTCTACCGGAATTAAAGAGGTGGATGATCGCCAACTCAATAGTATTTCGGTAAAATTTAAGGGTTATCTGCAGAAGAAGTTCGTTCTCCACTTTATTGAAGGAGACTGGAAAAAGCGGTTGTTACAAAGCATTGAAGTAGAACATGACGGAACTACATTTTATGAGCATGAGTTCGAGTATTTCAGTAACGACGTGATCTCCTATGGTGATGCGCAAACCATAGACTTGAGTGTATTTGATCACAACTTGTTTGGAGATTTTCCCGAAGAATTGTCAAAAATTAAAGCCGATGCGAATGGATCTATCGCTCCTTCTCCTATTAAAACGACCACAACTTCGGGATCGAATTTCGGAGGATCACCGGGTGCTGGATTCTCCTTTGACATATTCCCTAATAAAAATGGGATGATTAATGGACACTTTAATCAGTCCTTTAGAACCTCACGCGATCGTAGTTTTCTACAAGACATGAACGGTGATGGTTTACCGGATGTAGTATTTAACAAGCTCGGAAACAAGACCATATATAGGCCGAACCTTAGACGTGGAGCTACTAGGATGGCCTTTGGTGCCGATCGTGAAGTTGGAAAATCCAAATTGATGGAAACAAAATCCAGTTCTACATCATTTGGTTTGGATTACGTTTTGGACCTAAAGGCCGTGGATGTTTATTTCGGGATAAATCACGACCACTCTAAAAGCAAAACAAATAGGTATCCGACGGATTACAACGCCGATGGAATCGTTGATTTGGTAATACCCGCAGGCAAGAATAAGAGTTCGATTTTGTTTGGAGAATTGGATGCGTTCGGAAATTTGACGTTCAATTCTTCAAGTGCGAATACCTATTATCCTGTAATTACGGATCAACCCGTAACCTACACCGAATCTAGCGACCCCAATGCACCAACGTTTGAGTATGAAATTGTGCGTAGCTGGGAAGCGCCGCATAGCGGGACTGTAAGCATTAGCGGTACCGCCTCTTTACACACGGCTGTCACTAACGGCCAGGCCAAGGTAGCTATTCAGAAGAATAGTGTCCTAATCAAAACCGCACAAGTGGTAAATGCAACTTCCTCCCCTTCTATGTCGGTAAGTTCAGTTACGGTGAGCAAGGGAGATCTGCTCTTGTTTAGAACCTCTTTTGAGGGTGATGGACAAGAAGATTTGTTTCAATGGGACCCTCAGGTGACGTATACATCAAGCATACCCAGCAATGGTGCAAGCTTGCCTCTGGGCAACTCAAAATATTCCGATGGATTTTTGCCCAATGGCGGCAAAGGGGTCGCCTTGAGCGGCGCAGATAAATTTAAAGTGAATTTAAATCGTTCGGGCTCAGGCTTTTCTGATGAAATCTATTACGACATTGTAGTGGACATCATAGATAATCAAGGATTCTCCTCACAACGGGTATACAGAAATGTAAAAGGTATAAGCTCAAGTTATTCGACAACTTTTGTCGACTATGCCAACAATGCTACGGCGTCCTTTATTAACAACTACGGAACCATTCCCAACACAGCGGCCACCGACCTAATTACCATCAAATTCCGCGCATCGTCCTCCTCAAATGTTGATTGGAGTGCTGTGAGCTGGAGACCTGAAGTATTCATCCAGACCGATTGTACCGGCGAACCCATAGTAGATTATCCAGAGGTAGAATTTGTAACCTTTAACAAAATTGTAGAGCTCCAAGGGAACCATTCGTTGAGCTTGTCCGCAACCACAAGTTATGATTTCAGACCTCAGTTATCGGTATTAAGCGGCGATGTTGAATCAATATTTAGCCCGTACAATTTCACTGAGGATCAAGATGAATACGTGTACTTCTCTGTCAAAAGTGGTGGAACGACCATCGCCAAGTCGGTCATAGAGGTGCATTATGATCATAATAGCACATTATCAAACACCGTAAAAATCTATGATTTGGATTTAAGCGGATATCCTAGCCAACTTTTAGGCTCAAGTTATTTCAACGGTGCCAAGAATGATGCTCTAGGTAGTGCCATTTCCAATGGAACGGTTTACTTCGAATTCTGGGGAACCGGAAGATTTAGCAAGGAAATAGTAGAACTGGTCAAGAACAATTATTCGGGCATTAAAATTTACCCTTCTTCAGGGAGTACAATAAACTTAACAGGTCAGAGCAAGCCAAATTCCAATTTCGCGTACAATAGATACGACGATAAAAACGACTGGCATTTGGGGTGGGGTCAATTTGCTTGGAAAGGAGATGACCTAACCGCTAGCATTGACCATACTCAATTGAAATTAGCCTCAAGTGCACTGGCCACCAGCGCAAATGATTTTACCAATTCAGAACCTTCACCCTCGTTTTTTGAAAACAATGAATCTAGTTTTAGCCCTGCGGGCTGGAGCTTTGTTCCGATGAATGCATCAAGGGGTGAAAATCTCTTAGGGCTGCGTTCGTATCAAAAGACATTGGTTGGAGCGACGCCTGCCAGTGGCGATCGATGGTCCGTTTTCGGTTCTCATGTTACAATACTAAGAAAGGACAATGCCTACTCTCCTGGGATTTGTACCGAGGAAGAAGACGATTTACAGGCGGATATTCCTATTACAGGTGTTTATCAAGCATATGGTGTTCCCCAAATATCAAAATCCAACTCACTGGCGTATACGGGTAGTTTATCAGGAGGTTTCCCGGTAGGTTCGACTACTTATGGCTTAAGCGGCGGATACTCTGTCACTCATAATGAGAAGGACGTTTTTTTCAACAGATCCGATTTAGGGTTTAGAGATTTTAATGGCGACGGTTTTCCTGATGTTATTAAAACCAACTTTGGCTTAGATGTACAATTTACCAATCAGGTAGGAGGGCACGGAGCTGCTAGCTCTTTTACTACTGAAAATTTCTTGTCCAAAACTGTAACAAGAAATCAAGGGCCCGCATTAAACGGTGACTACGCCAATGAGCATATGTTTTTTAGAGAATATCCTGGGGGGATTTCCGCTAGTGGGAATGCAAGTTTCGGAAATTCTGAGGCGATAATTTCGTATCTCGATATTAATGGAGATGGACTTCCAGACAGGGTGTCAGGAACCGAGATCTACTTGAATAGTGGATACGGTTTGGAATCCAGCTATTCACCAACCCTCACTATCAGTAAGGCAGACAACGTCGCGTGGGGCTTAGGTGTTAGCGGCAGCTATGGCGGCCCAGGTGCATCTACCTATGGTGAATTGTTAAAGAAGCTTAGTGATGACAAGAAAGCAATTGCAGAAAGTTTCCAAGTGGGTATAAATGTAAATTCCGCTGGGGACGAATCAGAAGTGTTGACCATAGATATAAACGGTGACGGGTTAGTAGATCAGGTTGTATATAACCCCAGCGGTGGTGCCGATGGCAAAGGCGCCAGCACAGTGAACATCAATACGGGAACTGGATTCTACACCCATACCAATGTACTCGACCGTGGAACTTCCAGAGAGGCCAATCAATCCATAGGATTCTCAGGTCAAATCTCAGTAACTGCCGCATTCAATATGCTTGGGCTAAAGGTCGGTGTAAAGGCCAATACAGGAGCGAGCTATTCTACCAACAAGTTGTACAGTTCATTCGTGGATATGAACGGAGATGGCCTATTGGACTTTGTATCTACAGACCAAAAAGGGGTTCTAAAAGTGCATTATGCACAAATGCAGAAATCCAATCTATTAAGATCAGTTACCAATCCATTGAACGGGTCCTTTACTTTGGACTACGACTTAGAAGGGAATAAGCGCGGGACACTTCAACCACAAGTCCCTACTGAACGGACTGATGACTACGTCCAATGGGACATGCCCATGGGTAAATGGGTGATGAGCTCCTTGACATTGAATGATGGGGTTGATTTAGCAGATGGTAGTGTTGATCAAGATGGGGACGATCAAATGACGATGACCTTCGCTTATGACGGAGGATTAAAGTCGCGTCGTGAGCGATACTTTATGGGCTTTACCCGAATCGCCACGTTCGAAGCAGATCAAGATCCTACAAGTACAACCACGCGATTGGTGTCCATTCAAAAGTATCTAGAACCGGCCTCTATAAACCCTTCCGATATGATTGCTTTTGATTATCAGAATGGACTTTTGGATTATTCGTCTCAATTGCTTGTCACCGAAAATGGCGGAAATACCACGGTTGATGTGATTTCCAAACAAAAGAACACCTACCAATTCAGAGAGGTACAGATATCAAGTGGGGCTAGTGACCTGGGTCAAGTCAGTCAGAATAACGGTTGGGTGTTAGTGAAATTGGCAAATTTAAATGAAGCCAGTTCTGTATTCCCCGCTGTTGTTGAAACAGAAGGCTTAACTGTCCCCGATATTTCAACACCTTCAAAAGGGTTTGCGCAAGTCTTTGAAATGGAATACGATAACTACTTCAACGTAACTAAGTATCGCGACAAAGGAGAAGTAAGTGTTAGCGGATACACGGATGTGGTAGTTGAAACTGTGGAGGTCAACGAGGTTCTCACATACACTCAATACAACATGTGTGATATTAATGCCTTTAACATTGTATCCTCAACCTCCGAGTATACGACATATGTTGTCTATTGCGATGACCCTTCATACGACCCCGTGTATTTCAACATTTTTACTGGGGCTGATAATTCATGTGTTAATGATTTAGGTTATGACGAGTTACCATGCACCACTGAGGTCACACCATTTGTGACGATGCATACAAAGGAGGTCACTAAAACGGTTGATATAACCGAACGCCAATGGAATTACTCCTTTAACGGTGAACGAATCGCAGTCATGACCTATCACGATCCTGTATCTGCGGATGGTAGAACTAATGTTTTGAAAAGTCATAAAATCTATACCACTTCCGAGCATCCTTCCAAATTGAAGCGAAATAGTGAAACAGTTTTAACCGCGAATAGAAAAAGTGTAGCAACTTATCGTACTCAATTAAATTCAGCCGGAGATTGGGCAGAGGTGGATTGTAGTTATGATCCTACGTATGGTAACATAACCCGTGTAACCTATCCTGAAAACAACATTGGCCAAAGGGCTTCAAATACGTACATCTATGACAATACAGTACATCAATTTATTGAGGGAGTCTCTAATCAATTTAATGAGTTCATCTGTAATACCTACGACTATGGAACAGGGCTCCTCTTACGACAAGTCGGGATCAATGGGCATGCCATGCAATACACTTATGATCAGTTTGATAGACTTGCAGATGTTTGGGCACCTGGAGAACTATCAACGGCCGGAAGTGCCCCTACCGTTTCATACGAGTACGTGTTAAATCAAACTGTTCCTGTTGCGGTGACATACCATAATACCGCTTCCAACTCTACTGCTCAATTCACCCCGAACTCCAGTGGTTGTACTGTGGAAATTCTTAGTGGTAGACCTACGATTTCCTCGATTCCAACCCATGTAAAGACAGCCACATTTGTGGATGGTTCAGGAAAAGCCGTGCAAGTGAAAACCGAAAATTCTGAGTACAATCCCTCCACGTCACAAAATGAAACCAACATATTGGTTTCTGGAATTGAGCAGCTAAACCAGTTTGGACAACCCATTCAAATCTGGGCTGGATTTAAGGATAATACAACGGCTTTCACGACCATTAGTACCTCTGACTGTGACCTACCCAATGGGGAGTGCTCAGTTATGAGAAATGCTAATTATGACTACCTACACAGGCAGATAGCTACAGAAACTTGGCAGGCTGATAATGACAACTCCATAGGAGTTTGGACAACCACTACAACGTCCTATGGATGGAATCACGCTCCTGCTTCTATCGGTTCTCTCTACGGGGAAAAAACTACCGTATTCGGTCAAAACGGAGCATCAAGTATTCAAACTGGTAAATACCTTGACAAAAGAGGACAAACCATTGCTCAGGTGAAGTTTGGATCAACCGATGATGTAACCTCGTTCACCTATACCCAGCTCGGAGAATTATCGACCGTCGAGGATGCACTGAACCAAATTACAACGTACACGTATGACATGGCCGGCCGAACGCTAACGGAGAATCACCCTGACAGAGGTTTGGTGACAAATACGTATGACAAGTCGAGCAATTTGATTTCGATGAATCGTGCATCTATTGGTGCCATTTCTTTTCGGTATAGTTACAATAGGCTTCTCTCTAGAACGATGCCTGGATCTAGCGGAAATGATTTGTACGATGTGGTCTATACGTATGGAACACCAGGTGATGGTAAAAATGGCGCTGGCCGAATTGTCGCTATTGATCAAGGTCAAGGATTCAAAGTGGACCACTATTCCTACGATGAGTTAGGACAACGCGTTGTAGAGCAATCCACCATTCAGGTTCCTCAGGTAGGACAGCGCACATACCAAACCGAATTTAAGTACTCTTCATTTGGTAGAATACTCCAAGCCTCTTACCCCGATGGGGATGTTGTGAACTATCATTATACCGATAAAGGAGAACTCTTTAGTATTGAATCTACAGCTCCTGGGGAGCCTAAATTGTTCGTCGTTCAGGAGACTCAGTACAATGGATTTGGACAGATAGGAACGTTGATTTACGGGAATGGTACCAAAACGACGTATAATTACGCATCGAGTGATTTTGTAACATCGGGGTTAGGTCACTTAAATAAAACAGCCTTGTTTACCTCTACTGTAGAAGGTAAGGCAACCTTGGGCGGGGCAACCACCTCCCTGGCCAGTCGCGATTACCAGTACTCTAACCTTGGGATGGTGAGCTCATTAAACAAATCGATTCATTCCAGTTTAGCAGCGGGCATCACATCTCTTGATTATAGCTTTAGCTACGACGATAAGGGTCGATTACTAGGGTCAACACTGGCTACCGGCGGAATGAATATCTACGAGTTGACGATGGGCTATAACGCCGTAGGAGGCATTACAAGCAAGGATTCCGACCTACCCAATGGAGGTCATCCCCTGGTCAACCCCAATTTGAAATATGACCTTTCCTATTCGTACAACCCCGCCAAACCGCATCAACTCCTTTCAGTCACTGAAGTAGGCCCAAATGGCGGTATTACTAATTTCAGTTACGACGACGTTGGTAATCTAACTGAATCATTCGGCCCTTCTGGAACCGAAGAGTTGATTTGGAATGAGCTTCAACAACTCTCAGGGGTCATGAACGGCAATGGAATTCATCACTACGTGTACGATCATAATGGGGAACGCATTATGAAATCTTCCATCAATCGTTCTTGGGTACAAGTCAACGACCAAAATGTTGATGACATTCAGCACCTAGAGCCATACACTTTGTATGTAAATTCGTATTTTGTTGTCACTTCATTCCATAATGGGGATCATATAAGCAAACACTACTACATGAACACCCAACGGGTAGCGACCGACATCTCAATCAACTACCAGGGACCACCCCCACCCATTGCCCCTGGAGCGCCAATGTCAAGCGACAG
>CATAQZ010000155.1 GCA_949487015.1 Flavobacteriales bacterium UBA4585 | reverse complement strand
GTACAGAAAATTATAGAGCGCATCATTCCTGAACAACGATTAGTCATTACTACACACGATGCACTCAGTTATTTCGCACGTACTTTTGGTATGCGTGTTCGGACCCTACAGGGCGCTTCAACAGTTAGTGAGTTTGGTCTACGTGAAATCACAGAATTGGTTGATTTTATCTGTACGAATGAAGTTCCGGCCATCTTTTTAGAGAATATTGTGAGTCCTCAAGCTATGGAAAGCGTCCAGCGCGGTTGTCTAGACAAAGGCTTTGATGTAGAGTTAGGACCAGAACTTTTAAGTGATTCTTTAGGGCCTGATGCAGATCAAGACACGTACCTGGAGATGTTGTTGTTTAACGCAACACTTTTAAAAACGTATTTAGCACGCTAGTTTGGACCTCTTTCTCAAATACGTAACACTTCAGGATCCCAATGTGCGCTATGTAGCATTGGCCACACTTTTATTAGGTGGTGTTTCTGGAGCGGTAGGTAGTTTCAATTTTTTGAGAAAGAAAACACTGGTTGGAGAAACCGTTGCACACAGTATGCTTCCAGGGGTGCTTATTGCATTTCTTTTAAGCGGTGTAAAGAATCCTTACGTATTAATCACCGGAGCAGCTATAAGCGGTTGGTTAAGCATTTTGCTTGTCGATTACATTACGCAACAAAGTAAAATTAAAGGGGACAGTGCGCTAGCCATTGTGCTCTCAAGTTTCTTTGGTTTTGGTATTGTATTATTAACTGTTATACAATCAAATTATGGCGGCGAACAGAGCGGTTTAGACCATTATATTTTTGGGAATGCTGCTGCCATGACTCCTGAGGATAGCACTGCTTTTGCCTGGGTTTCAGGTCTAGTTTTGATCTTAGTACTGAGTTTTTATCATAGCATTAAATCGGTAGTATTCAACCTTGAATACGCGGATGCTATAGGTATTAACGTAAAGTTCATTGATGGATTGATCAGCTTCATTACCATTTTAAGTATTTCTGTAGGTATTAAAGCAGTAGGGATTGTGATGATGAGTGCGCTATTGATTATTCCCCCTACCGCGGCCCGATTTTGGACGAATCGCCTTGTTCGGTTATTACTGTTGAGTGGATTTTTTGGGGCATTAGCTGGCTGGCTCGGTGCCTTTGTAAGCTATAGCCAGGTATCGATGCCAACCGGCCCATGGACTATTGTGATAATTTCATTGATTGCTTTTATTTCGATGCTTTTCGCGCCAAAGCGGGGAGTCATTTATCAGCGGTGGTCTAAACTATTGTTGAAAAGGAGAATAAATGAAGAAAACCTTCTAAAAACAGCCGTACAAAACGAGGTTCGTGGCTTAGGAAAACTCTTTAACAGGAGAAGCATAAGTCAGCGCCAATTTTTCGAGCAACGCCTCTGGAACAGAACGGTGCGCAGATTGCGCAGAAAAGGACTCATTAAGAAAGTTCACACGGGCTTTACACTTTCTACAGAAGGGCGTTCTTATGGTGCAGAAATCGACCGACGTCACAAAATTTGGGAGATTTACCTGCAGCGTCGAATGCAAATGAGCATCAATCTTGTGCACGATGAGGCAGAAACCATGGAGCACTTCTTAACGCCAGAAATTGAAGCTGAAATTCTTGGTGAATTAGGCTTGTGTTCTAGATTCAATCCCTTACTGGAGATTCACGAACTGGTTCCAGACAACCTTGTAAATCCAGTATAAGATGGATGCGTTTTGGATCATTATAACGGGCTTCTTAGTAGCTTCCTCCACGGGAATGCTTGGCAATTTATTATTGCTAAGAAGGATGAGTATGATGGGTGATGCATTAAGTCACGCTGTTCTTCCTGGTATTGTTATTGCCTATTTAATAAGTGGCTCTAGAGCGTCGGTACCATTATTTCTTGGGGCTATAATTATGGGTGTAGTTACGACACTGCTCATTCAGTTCTTTTCATCAAAAGGTAAAATGCAAGCGGACGCCGCAATGGGAACTGTCTTTACTTTTTTGTTTGCGGTAGGTGTTATTCTAGTGACAAAATATGCAGGCGAAGCAGATATAGATGCGGATTGTGTATTGCATGGTGAAATAGCGTTTGTTCCGCTACAGACCAGTTCTTTTTTAGGCTTGGGAGTGCCGACGCCCGTTTGGACGCTGTTGATTTTATTGGGTTTGGTCCAATTGGTTTTTTGGGTGGGCTACAAAGGGTGGCTTCTCACCTCTTTTAATGGAGAATATGCAAAGAGTATAGGTATTAAAACGGCCATTTGGCACTATACCTTGATGGCCGCAACGAGTGTTGCAACCGTGGTAAGTTTCGAAAGCGTGGGAGCTATTTTAGTGATTGCTTTTTTAGTGGTTCCAGCGGCAACAGCCTATTTAATTACGGATAATTTAAAACGCATGACACTGTACATTTTAGCGCAAGGGCTGGTGAGTGCGGTTTTGGGTTATTTTCTATCAGAATGGGTAGGAGGGTCGATCAGCGGATCTATGGCTGTAGCAAGTTTTCTTTTGTTTGCCGCCTCCTTCGTATGGAGCAAAAAAAGCAACAAGGGAGACCACATAACCAAACGAGCAAAGCCTCACTAATCCCCCCGAAGAACGCTCCACAAGCCAACTATAGATATGCATTCAAACCCCCTGTTATTTACAGAACAACAGCATATCGACCGATTGTATTCTAATACATACATAGTACCATAGCCAGGGTTTGGGTGGATAAAGCAATGCTTAAAGTACATCAAACACAAGAAAAATTGTCAATCCATTTTATTATAATTAGTTTTAACAGGAACCAAATCTTTGCATATAATGAAAAAACTACCAAGCCTATTATTATTACTTCTAGCGTTTACACACATTAATTTGGAGGGCCAAACCACTAAGATTTATGATCGCATAGACCCAGAGTTTACCACAGTAGACAGGCTAATTGAACTTCGTTCTGGCATGACAAAAGAAGAGGTGCTGAATAGCCTTGGCGTATATCCGTACGACATTCTATACAACCAACAAAACAACTGTGAAATACATATTTTTAAATATGCAAAAACAAAGCGACGCTATCAATCTAGAATAGAGAATCCAGGCTCACCTCAACAGATTGATGATGGCGAGCCATATTACGACAACATAGATGAAGTAGCTGTTTATTATCGTGACGGCGCCCTAGAAGCGTTTATTGTCGAGTCATTAGAAAAAACAACGTATGAAATTTTAAGTTACGACGCCCTACTTGCTGAGCAGTGTAACCCAGCCGCTCCCGTGATGCCCGCTCCGGCCCCACTACCGCCAGTAATCGGATGTATGGACCCGCTTAGCCTAACTTACAACCAAGAAGCCACAGAAGATGATGGTTCTTGTGAGTATTGTGAATGCGGCTACACTAAGGCAGAATATGATTCAGAAACGGAAAGGCTTATTTGTCCACCGTGTTTGCCAAGCAAAGAGCTATGGGAATATTGGATTGTCATGGATCGCTGTGATTTAATTCAATCGTGGATAGAGAGGTATCCTCCGTTATTTAACAACGTGCCTAAGGATTTTCTTAAAAATTGCAAGCCCGAGAAGCTTGATGCTGAGACGGAAGAATGCGATTGGTGCACCCTGATAGAAAAATCTGGAATAGAAATAGACCTGCACTCAATAGATGTAAAACTTAAAAAAGATGACCAATGAAAAACCTAGCTCTAGTTGCACTTACATCAATCATCTTGTTATCATGCTCTTCAGCAGAAACAATGGTAGTTACAGAAGCTCCCCAGACATCCTATACCGTGGATGATTATTATATTCTTATGTCTGACGCTTATCACCTTAGGCCCGGAATGACCTACGAAGAAGTCAAAGCAATTTTAAAGCAAGACCCCTATGAAATCCACCAAAACATTGAAGACGATTGTATAATATTAGGCTATAACTTAAAACGAAATGCTCGAATCCACAAGGACACCCAAAAACCCATCCCCTTGGTGTTTTACAAAAGCACAGATACTTATAACTTGACTTACCAAAATGCTGACACATTTTATTTGATTATAGATTCAAGCAACAAGAGGCTAAGAACATTCTTTACCAGCCCCAATGCAGACGATATAGAAAGGTATAGCATGCTTTTAAGAAGAGCTAAAAGCGTTTGTCTAGACCCCGACACTGCTAAAAAATATATGTCTTTGTGGAAGGCAAATACCCAAGAAAAAAACGAAGAATCAGAGCTTATTATTGATTCTAGGCGGCCCGAAAAACGATTGTTTGCTAAGTAAAGATGTTGGTTGAATTAGCGATAGCACTAAGCGTCATGACGGTTCAGGACAGTTGCGTCATTGATACAAACAGCCTTTATAGCACCGCATATTATACAGCATGTGCCGGAAGCCTCAGCAGCTGGGAAGATGTTTTAGACTTTAGGCTTATAGCTAATAAAGAAGGCTTCGGCTCTGTGGCAAGCCCGAGCACTGATGGCGCTTACACATTATCGTTTATTCTTTTTGGAGATAGCTCTACGGTTCACACACAATGGATCCGACTGAACAACCTGCTGGGACTAAAATTAACTTTGCGAAGGGCTAATTTTGGCGAAGTTAACCCCGTGGCAACAATTAAATTGCCTCGTCCAAAGACATTAAAGTCAATTGTTAGCCTTAACGTGAGCTCATGGGATCAACGCCGGTTTACAATAAAGTCAATACCCCCTCAAGAAAAAGAGCCGGTATTGGAGCGTATTGACACATCTTTCCTTGCGGAGACCAGGGTAGACTCTACCAAAAACAGTCAAATTAATGGAAGCAATGATCTTCTACTTGGCTCAAACCAGCTCATAAGCACTGCGCCCTCAAAGAATGACGAGGTTTTAATCGAGGATGCTGCCGTTGCCTCAACCTCGAAAGACACAATAACACCCGCTCGTTCGGCGTCAGGGTTAAACAAGCTCAATACAATCCCTGACAACGCTGAGACAACGCCAAACAAGAAGCGGACCGACAACTCCCTACAAGACACAACAGCTTACACGCGATTAGGGTTAACAAAATCTAGCACGCTCAATACACATCAGAAAACGGCGCCCAACAGAGAGCTACTACAAAAAGCAAACCAAGAAATTGCTGCTAATGAGCACATAACGCCCGCTCAGGAAGCTCATTACTTTATTGTTTTTGGAAGTTATGAAGATAGAAAATCTGCTACGAGGCTCCTGAAAAAGCTACAAGTGGACGGAATACAGGCAGAAATAAAAACGCATAAAGCGTATTACAGAGTTGTCTTATATTTTGATTACTATCCATCAAAAGAAAAAAGCAAATACAGTTTAGTCTATGGCCCTTGTTGGATTGCAACAGTTGGCACAAGGAAAAGCCGTTTTAAAAATTAAACAAACAACTTTACCATAGGGCTTGCCGACTTAGCCAAGTATTTCAATTAATAAAAAGAGGGCTAAAGTCCCCACTCTAGCCCTCACTCGCTTAACACAAAAACACGTATAATACTCGTGTTCTAAATCTTATGCAAACCTCGTGCCGTAATTCTCGGTCAGTAGCAAATTAATGTTAAAGAATTGTGATTCTTTGGGTGAGCGGCGCGCAAATTAGACTTTACCAGCTTGCCTCCGGATACGTTCTAGGCAAGCTTTGCATTTCAGCAAGGATGAAGCCTAAATGCGAAGTGTGTACCCCTAAACGCCCACCAGTTTGCATCCACGATTCTGGATCTGGCATTTGCAATGTTGCGGTTTCTAAAACCAACGTCACCTTCTCGAGCCATTGATCCTTTAGTGTGGAAAAATCAATAAAGCTCGAATCTAGTGATTCAAATACAGGATGTTTTTCGAACAACTCTCCAGTCCACATCCATAAGTCATCAATGCTTTTCTGAACTTTTTCATGTGATTCTTCT
>CATAQZ010000154.1 GCA_949487015.1 Flavobacteriales bacterium UBA4585 | reverse complement strand
TGATGAATACGGTGCGGCCCCAGGCGGTCTTCTGCCCAATACATGTCGCTTGTCGCGTGCGTCGGTTGAACAGAAGCTATGATGTTCGGATGCGAATAATAAGCACTGTCTTCTGGGGTCATGATTTGTGCATGTTCCACCCTGAATCTTAGGTCTGCAATGGTGTCCAATTGGCTGAAACTCTCTAATAAAACGTGGTGTGCGCTATCTCCAATAGCATGAACACAAAGCTGCCATCCGTTTTCAACGCATCGCTCGCGCAATGCATCGAGTTGTCTCGGACTCAGAAGTGGTAGACCATAATGATCCGGTAAGTCATGGTAAGGATCACGCAGTAAAGCCCCTCTTGAGCCTAAGGCACCATCGAGATAGGCTTTGACGCTTTTTACTCTAAGGAGCGGTTTTTCAATAGGACCGTTAGACTCGAAATGCGCTAAATCTTCTTCAGTGTTGCTGATCATTGCATTCACAAAGAGATGGAATTGCCCCTCTTCTTGCAATGAGTCTAATAAAAGGATTTGACTTGTAGTGAGTCCTGCATCAGTCATTGCAGTGAGTCCATATTTCACTAAACTATCTTGTGCCTTAAGCAAGGCTGTACGCCAATACCTGTTGGTTAGCTTTGGTAAAGTGACTAAAGACTCTGCGTTATCTACAAGCACGCCGTCAAGAATTTGTCCGCCTTCAATGGCTGTGTTGGACGAAATGGAAAAAGTGTCGAGCACTGCCTGATTGACCCAAGCTGCATGCCCGTCAATACGGGTGAGGTAGATGAGTTTATCTGAAAATTCAGCGAGGTCTTTAGCCGTTGGGAAATCTTGCGGCGTCCAATCGTTTTGGTCCCAGCCACGACCGATGATCCAACGGTCGTTGGGATGACGCTCTGCGTATGCTTTGATGCGTTCAATACATTCTTGCTTCGACGATGCGCCGATGAGGTTTACGGTGCTTAAGGTGCGTGCATACCCAAAAAGGTGTCCGTGTGCATCAATGAATCCAGGGTAGAGATGTTGCCCCTCTAAAGACAGGGTCTCTTTCGCTTTCGGAAATTTCTTGCCTCGACTGTGGTCCAGTATTGAAGCAATTTTACCATCCTTGATCCCGATGGAATAATTAGGCTGTTCACCGTCACTTACTGGTTTGTGGGAGGGGGTGTGCAATTCGAAGTTCGTTAACAACAGATCAAATTCTTCGGCTGGGGTACAATTGCTCAGTGAGAAGATGAAGAGAAGGTTATAAACAACAAATCGGATAAAAGTGTGGGAAAGATTGCGCATAGAATACAAATGAGTTGGTACAAGAATACCTAAATTTGCCCAAATTCTTTTCAATAATGAACAGCACTGCCGTAGCCACTTTAGAACAGGCTCAAGAAATGGGCCTCCGCCCCGAAGAGTTTGATAAAATCAAAGAGATTTTAGGACGCACCCCCAACTACCTTGAACTTTCTGTTTATGGTGTCATGTGGAGTGAGCACTGTTCTTATAAAAACTCCATTGTTTGGTTGAAAAAACTACCTAAAAAAGGCCCTCACATGCTTGTAGAAGCAGGAGAGGAAAATGCCGGTTTGGTGGACATCGGTGATGGGTTAGCCTGCTGTTTTAAAATAGAATCACACAATCATCCTTCTGCAGTAGAGCCGTATCAAGGTGCTGCAACTGGAGTAGGCGGAATTAACCGCGATATCTTTACCATGGGTGCGCGCCCCATAGCGCAACTGAATTCATTGCGTTTTGGCAAGCCTACAGAGGACCGTACTAAATGGTTAGTGAAAGGGGTGAGTAAAGGTATCGGAGATTATGGAAATGCCTTTGGTATTCCTATTGTCGGCGGCGAAGTCTACTTTGACGAATGTTACCATCAAAATCCATTAGTGAACGCCTTTTCTGCAGGTATTGTAGAGGTGGGTAAGCAAATTTCAGCTACTTCTTCTGGTGTAGGAAATCCCGTGTTTATCGTGGGTTCTGCTACGGGAAAAGACGGTATTCACGGTGCTTCTTTTGCTTCAAAAGATCTCGACGAAGATTCGGCGGAAGATATCCCATCTGTACAGGTTGGTGATCCGTTCCAAGAAAAATTGCTCTTAGAGGCAACTATGGAATTGGCAACTACTGATGCAGTAGTGGGTATGCAGGATATGGGAGCTGCAGGGATTACTTGTTCTTCTTGTGAAATGTCAGCGGCTGGAGAGCACGGTATGGATATTTGGTTAGATAAAGTACCGCTTCGACAAAATATGGAGCCTTGGGAAATCTTATTGTCTGAATCGCAGGAGCGCATGCTCATTGTGGTGGAAAAAGGAAAAGAGCAGAAAGTGCTTGATATTTTCGACAAATGGGATTTAGAGTGTGAAGAGATTGGCGTTGTTACTGAAGGAGGAACGGTGAATTACTACTGGGATGGCGAGCTCATGGGTACTGTCCCGGCAGAAAGTGCTGTTTTAGGTGGTGGTGCACCGGTTTACCACAGAGAATGGTCGGAGCCCGCGTACTACCAAGAATTTAAAAAGTTTGACATAAACGCTGTTGAGGA
>CATAQZ010000153.1 GCA_949487015.1 Flavobacteriales bacterium UBA4585 | reverse complement strand
TCTACGGGCAGATTACCCGCATTCCATATAGGACTAGTAATACTCGTTTGAACAACAATAAATTGCATATCCCTGCGTATCTCACCTATTTTTTGACCGTTTCTAAATTCTTCTACTAATACTGACGTGACAAAATTCCCTAGCATTGTTGCAGTCCACGTGATAGTACCAGTGATTGGATTAATGGTCATAGGATTAGCCACTGTGCCGGGAGGCAATGTATAGCCAGGACAAGCGGTATTGAGTGATTTGAGCGGCTGCGATAAGCTCCAAAACAGCGAATCACCATCCGGGTCAAACGGCAGAGGATTGTATTGCCAAGGCGTGTTTGACGGTAAAAAAATTGATGCTGGGACAAGGAACCAAGGCGTGGAATTAGAAGTGCTATCAAATACTGTAACACTCGTCTGCAGGAACATACTTTGGCTTAGCGGTGTTGAAATATTTTGTATTGCTCCATTCCTACAGCAATTACTCCATCCTATTGTATAAGTACCACTATTTGAGAAAGTTACCGTGTCTATAAAGAAGTAAACTTCAACCCCATATGGATACATGGGTAACGTATTTCCACTTAATACAGAATCATAAGGAGTAGTTAAAGTAGTTACGTTTGTTCCCGCCGAATCCGTAATATCAAATTGTGCTGTGGTTTGCATTGGGATACCAGCAGTATCTCTATAAACAGTCATTACAATCTGATACTGCGATCCACTAATCTGTTGAGCGACGATTTCTCCTCCCATCAGGTGAGTCGCTTTACCGCTAAAAGTGAATAAAAGCGTTAGAAGCAGCGATAAGAATATGGGCTTTTTCATAGAAATGAGCATTTATGAGAAGTCTTAAGTTACAATTAATGACTGAGACGGCGTAATTAAAGCTTTTCTTCTACTCCGTTTGGAAAGGTGTCGATGTAGAGTTGTTCTATTTTTTCACGCGCCCACGGCGTTTTACGTAAGAATTTCAAGGAAGATTTAATTGAAGGATCGAACGTAAAGCAACGTACGGGAATCCTTATTGCCAATTGCTCCCAACCATAATATGCAACCAACGCTTCTACCATATGCTGAAGCTTTACACCGTGAAGGGGATTATTTTGCTGACTCATTATCTCCATTTTGAAACGTCCAAGCAACGAATTGACTGGACTTATTCCCATGAGTCATTTCAATAACTTTTAAATCTGTTGGATTTCCTTTACGTATGAATCTCTTAAAGGTGCGTACATGTTCTTTTTTTGAAACCAAGCAGGTGAACCAATGAATTTGCGATCCATATTCGGCGCTCTCTAGCGCAAGCTTTTTTAAGAATGCCTCTTCTCCGCCTTTATACCAGAGCTCATTTGCACTGCCGCCAAAGTTATAATGCGTCTTCTCCTTACCGTGTAGGTTTTTGTTTTTACGAGCATTAGCGGCCAACGCCTCACTCTTATTCTTGTAGAAAGGGGGGTTGCAGACTAAGAGGTCAAATTGTTCCTTTTTTTCGATAATGCCTGGAAGAATATGACTCTTAAACTCTTGCCGTCTAATTTTTGTACCGAGCATGCTTGCATTCATTCGAATCAGTCCCTTCGCATAAGAAATAGCTTCTTTGTCCACCTCTGATCCAACACATTCCCAGTTGAATGCAGCAGTTCCCAGAAGCGGATAAATGAGCGATGCACCTGTGCCGATATCCAGCATTCGTGCTCTTCTTCCTTCGATTTTAGACAGTAGATCGTTTGCATGAAGTAAATAGTCAAATCGTCCGGGAACAGCAGGGCAGAGGTGCCCTTCTTTTAAGGTCCAATTCACGTTAAAACGCCACTTTAACAGTGCTTTATTTAACACATAAATCGCCTCTGGATCACTGAAATCTATGCTCTTTCTCGCAAACTTCCCTGGTATAATGAATGCTTCTAGTTCAGGAACGGCATTTACCAATAGGGAAAATTTATAATTTGAATCAAAGGGGTTGTTTACGTGCACTTGCTATATTCCTTTAGAATAGCAAGGTAGTAAAGGCTTCGATTAGAAAGAATTACCCAGCCAATTACCTTTTACGCGTTATTGACAATAAATATTGAGCCCATCAAGGCTCATTTATATCAGGTGTTTTGTTTGTGATTTTTGAGAAGTTAATACCATTGATGATTATGATGGCAATAAAATTCAACAAGAAAACTATGATGAACCAAACTAGGTTTTCAATTTGTATCAATGCTTGATAAGCAAGAACATATATCAAAACTCCGATAATTAACTTCGTTTTAGAGGTGTTGGTTTCTAAGGGTAATACTGAAGGGATCTCCGATGATTGATTTTCCGGGCCTGCGAAAAGCAAACGAATTCCATCTTTGAACCCCATTGATTTAAAGTTAGCTAGGAGTTTCTTGAAAAAAAACGTTTGCAAGTTAAAAAAGTCCCTATGTGGCAGAGTAGCAGTTAGCCCATAATTTACGGGTTCAACTAATGGCTGGTATGTTCTGAACAGTCGATCCCAAAATATAAATACCCCTCCAAAGTTTTTATCTAAATACAATTCATTAGAGCCATGATGCACCTGATGATGCGCAGGCATGACAAAAACTTTTTCTAGGTAGGGAATGGTATTGATAAACTGAGTATGCAGGTAATATTGATAAAATGCATTCAAATAACTACTAAGAATGACATATTCTACTGGTAGGCCGAAAATGACTAAGGAACAATACATAAAACTTCTTAGGATAAACCCTAATGGACTTAGTGCGAAATTCACACTTAGATTGAATTCCTCGCTATGGTGGTGTACTAAGTGTATACCCCACATAAGAGAAATTCTATGCCCCGCTAAATGAAATATGTACCATATGAGGTCTAAAGCGATGAAAGTTATGGCAAGTACCCACCATGTTTTTGGAAGTGTCTCAAAGAATGCAAAATCTAGTGATTTGTTCACTAGCAGGATTGATTTTTCAGTTAAGTAAAGTCCTAATAGGCGTTCAAGAAACCCTAACGAAATATTCAAAGCAGTCTGCTCAAGAGTGATTTTAATTTTATTCTTTCTTAGAAAATAGATTTCTAATAGAAATAAAAGTAATCCTAGTGGTACTAAAAAGGGAATGAAAGTCGCGCTCATGATATTCAAACGATTGGTCTAAGCAAAATAGTTGATGACCTTCGTTAAACTAGAACAAGGAAATTCTCATTTCATGAGTAAATGCGACGATTTGCCCAGCACAGTATTAGTTAGGGCGTCAAGGTTGACGCTTTCCTGAAACACAAGGAAACATATTTCCTGAACAAGTATAGAGAGATAAATCCGTCTTAACGTAAACCTGGGCAGCTGATGAGCAAAAAAAAGTGTGTTGGGCGATACCGCACTTTTTATTGTTTTATATTTCCAAATTCTTAAAAAGATCGATTATGTATAAATTTCTAAAAACAGCTGCAATCGTTGCAGTTTCAGTTTTGATGACCACAAGCTGTTCTGGGCCTGGAGAAGTTCATGAATACGCGGTAAATGATCTCGAGTTTACCCTTGAAGGTCCTTTGTTTGCAGGTCCAAACGGCGCACAAACTGAGATTTCAATTGATTTAGCCAATATTCTAGGTGACACCTATGAAGAAGGAATGAGAATCAGTGATGCGCGTTTGAAAACAGCTACTGTCTTTCCTCATGACAGCTTAGGTTTTTCTCAAATTAACGCCTTCGTAGTAGCCTTCGCCAGCGATAATGAGGATGTATCAATGCAAGAGGCAGCGGTCAAAAATCCATTAGAAGAGGGTGCCGCTGAAGCCATATTGGATGTAGCTGCTGAGGCCGAACTCGGTGAAATCATGGAGGACGGTAAAGTATACGTAGTATTAGATGCGGACCTCGCAGAAGATTATTGGGACGGTAACCGTGACTTCAAATTGAATTTTACACTTGAATTAACCATAAAATAGAAGACCATGCTTCGCAAATTAACATTCTTGGCAGTTTCAGCTGTCATTGCATTTGGAACATTAAGTTTCGACCTACCACAAAAATCAGAAGATCCAGGCGATCGTCTAGTAGGTATCTGGGAACCGTCTAACGGACGTTCACGTATCAAAATTGACCGCATTGGTAATAAGTATTACGGTCGTGTAGTATGGCTTATCGAGCCGAATGATGCCGATGGTAACCCAAGAACAGATATTAACAATCCTAATCCAGACTTGCGCAACGTACCGTTAAGGGGCTTCCGTATGTGTAAGGATTTCGTATTCCAAGGCGACGACCAGTGGTCTGAGGGTACTTTATACGATCCGAACAACGGCTCAACTTACCAAGGTACCATCACAATGCGTGATATGAATACGTTGGATATGCGCGGATACATTGGTGTAGAGGCTATCGGCCGTACAGATGTTTGGAAGCGCTTGAAAATGCCTTCTAGAAAGAAGAAGTAATCCATGATGCGCAACTTTTTGAAGTTAACGACGGCAGTATTCGTCCTTGCTTCAGCACCAGTCTTCGCTCAAACTGACGGGACTGCAGATGACGATATAGATTGGAGCTTGTACGAAGACCTCGGTTTTGAGGACGAGAGTATGAAGCGTTATGCCAATGCTAAGATTGAGGGTTTATCCCCAGCTAAATTGATTTCTATTGGCTACGACTTCCAAGGTCCTTATTCGATTGCACCAGGGGAGCTTACAATGGCGGACGGAACTACTGTAGAAGGTGGTGATGCGATGCAAGTGAACTCTACTGCTGGTATCCGTGCAGGATTTAATCTTCCTGTAATTAGCCAAAACAATCTTGTTTGGCAGATGGGTGCCAATTATTGGAATACTTCGTACAACTACGCTGAAGCACCAGCTTCTTCAGACAACCCATTACACCAGTCGCTTTCAGAGCACGGACTACGTACTTCTGGTATCAGTACAACGATCTACAAGCCGTTGGACGATACACAGTTTATCTTGTTCCAAGGTTCTGCGGATATGAGCGGTACTTATGGTGCATCAGCGATGCCAGCGCAGTACTTGAAGTATTCTGCTGCGGCTTTGTGGGGTAAACGTCCTACGGAAAAGAAGCAATGGGGTGTTGGTTTGGCACGTACCTACCGTGTAGGTGAGTTGAACTATATCCCGGTGATTCTTTACAACAAGACGAGCGCCAACAACAAATGGGGAACAGAAGCATTGTTTCCGGCACGTGTTCACGTAAGAAGAACAATCAATCCTCGTAACATGGTATTCTTAGGATACGAATTACAAGGACAGTCGTTCCGTATGTATGAGAATCTACCAGGTTTCGATCTTCGTGATGAAGATTTGGAAATCCGTCGTGGTGAGATCCGTGTGCGTGCGGTTTACGAGTTCTCGCTGAAGAACTTTATTTGGATGTCTATTCAGGCAGGGTACCGTATCAACTACCGTTACGATGTAGATCGCTTGGTAGCTGGTCCAGATATCTACCGTGCCTTTGGTCTTATTGACGGCACTCCAGCATATGCACAGATGAATGGCCTTACAAATCCATTCTACGTGAATGTGAGTGTGAACTTAGTTAGTCCATAAATAAGTGTTGAGATAAAAATGAAAAGCCTCGCATCGCGGGGCTTTTTTTATGATAATACCTTTCCGTTTATCTTAACGCGGTAATTGTGGACTAGATAAGGTGTACTTTCTAGATCTTAAACTACATTCGAGATATGCGAAGAATTGTTTCAGCAGTATTGCTCCTTAGTTTAGTATCTGTATGTCTAATCTATTATTCCAAGTCTATGGCTTCTAATCAGCGAATTGAAGAATACCCTTATGAAGTAATTAATGCATATCAAAGCTTTGAGATTAGACGCTATGAAGAGGCTCTTTTTTCATCAATACGTTTGAATAGTACTTCTTATAAACAAGGTTCTAGCAAAGGCTTTTCGATTTTAGCGAATTATATTTTTGGAGGAAATGATCGAAAGCAAAGAATTGCAATGACCAGTCCGGTGACCATGACTTTGGAGGATAATATGCGTGTAATGTTCATGATTCCTAACTCATTAGAAAGAGATGATATGCCGCTGCCTAATGACAGGTTAATTGACTTTATATTGGAACCTAAAAAGACATTAGCTGTCGTGACTTTCGGTGGTTGGGCAAGCGATAAGAAAATCGCAAAGTATAAATCGCGGTTGACGGAAGCGCTAAGTAATGAAGGGATTCAACATGAGAATAAATTCTTCGTTTTTGGTTACAATCCACCATATGAGATATTTAACAGACGCAATGAGGTTGCCGTTGAAATTCTATACGATTCTGTGGAAAGTGAAAATTCTACCCAAATGAACAGTAGCAATAGGAAGAGGTAAAATCAATGTTTGATGATAACCTCCTCGGCTGGAAGTCTTCGGCGCGGTCCCCAAAAACCATGCTCTTCACCTTTTCCGCAGCCAATCACCATGTTAATTTCCGCACGAAGAGGTAGACCTAGAATCTTCTTTACTCTATTTGCATCAAACCCTTCCATAGGACAGGTGTGGAATTCTTCCGAAGCCATGCTTAACATGAAATTCTCAGCTGCGAGCGCAGCACTCTTATGAACGGTTATTCTTTGCTGTGTATGTCCTTCTGCTCTATAAATAGGTCGAAATAAACCGATGCAAAAGGAGAGGAGTCTTCTGTACAAACCTAAAATGCCTAAACCGTCATTCATGTAGGAGAATGGCATGAGTTTCGTATAATAAACTAACCGCATTCTTATGGACTTCGCATCACGACCAATGCGTTCGGCATCTTTTAGAATGAGGTTTTTATGCCACTGTACTCTTTGACGCCATTTATCTCTTCGGGTAACAATCACGACCAATTCTTGCGCAGTTTTAGCTGCACTTTGATTGAGACAAGCATGAATCAATTTCTTTTTCTTTTCTTCATCGCGTACCCAATGAAACTCCCAGAGCTGCATATTACTGCTGTTAGGAGCCAATGTAGCATGCTCTAAGGCCTTTTCTACAACATCAGCAGGAATTGGCTGGTTGGGGTCGAATTTCCTATTAGAGCGTCGAAATTGAATGATTTGATCAAAGGTCATAGTTTGGGTCTTTAAGGCATTACTCTGCCCCAATTTGCTAAGTGATGGTGTCCTTCGTGCTGTGAT
>CATAQZ010000152.1 GCA_949487015.1 Flavobacteriales bacterium UBA4585 | reverse complement strand
TAAGGCAAATTCCGACTGAAGGTTTTAACTTACGTTTATATCCTGTTCAATAAACTCTATGACCGCAAATCAAGGCCATACGCCGCTATCTGCACCGGCAGACTTCATCGTTTTAAACGCATCTGCGGGGTCGGGTAAAACGTATTCGCTCGTCCAGCACATTTTGATGAATGCACTGCGAAAAAAGGATATGGACCATGCGTATCAAAAGGTTTTAGCGATCACGTTCACCAACAATGCCGCTGCCGAAATGAAGGCGCGCCTTTTGGACCAATTATTAACCTTCAGAGGCCTAGAACATCCTTCCAAGAGTGAGTTCTTTAAGCCCATATGGGAGGAAATTGGCGTTTCGCCAGAGCAATTGCAACAACGCGCCGCTGGAGCTGCAAGCCACATGCTGCACAACTACAGCACGCTAAATGTTGGCACCATTGACCAGTTCACGCATCGATTAGTACGCACCTTCACCAGAGATCTTGATCTCGATGATAATTTTGAGGTACGCCTCGACCTCGATGGCATGATTGAGGAGGCGCTGGACCTACTCTACAGTAGCCTCGGGGATGCGCCAGCGTTACGGGAATCTCTTGCGGCATGGATGCAGGAACGTATGAACCGCGAAAAGAGTCACAACCCTGATCGTGATTTAAAGCGCGAAGGGAAAGAGAGCTTTAACGAGGATACATGGAGGGAATTGGCCCATTTACCAGGGCCTGAGCGCATGCTTGAGCTGGAAGAAGAACTGAATCGTGAACTTTCAGTCATAGTAGCTGAAGGTAAAAAACTAGCACACCAAGCCTTTACTCATTTAAAATCCCAGGGATACACGAAAGACAACTTTACCTATTACCCTCAGGCGAAAAAACATTTTGTCGATCTATGGTCCAATCTACGCAGCAACAATCTTGAAGCAGGTGTTCAAGCGTTTAAAACAAAGCCAAAGAAAGGTACAGATCTGGATTGGGAAGCCTTTTTAGAATTAGCCCAAGCTTTCCAAGAAAGCAAACAACGTAAATTATTATTACTCAAGCAGGCCACCGAAAAACTGCAGCAACTCTCAGCGACTCGGGCACTCATGGATAAGTTTAATGCCCTTCAAGAAGAGCAAAACACCATGCCGCTTAGCGCCTTCAATAAATTAATTTCCGAAGAACTTCAAAAAGAGCCTACCGCGTTTATTTATGCACGTTTGGGGGAAAAGTTTTGGCATTTTTATATCGATGAGTTTCAGGATACCTCTGAAATGCAATTCGATAATCTACATCCACTCATTGAGCATACGCTTACTAAGGATGAAAATCCAAACAGCGCGCTTATTGTTGGAGACGCTAAGCAAAGCATCTACCGCTGGCGGGGTGGACGCGCTGAACAATTCATGGCGTTGGTAGATAACGTGCATCCGTCCAATCGCTTTCAAAAACACCCGGATGGACACGAATTGTACTCGCGTGAAACCGTTCAATTGCCCAAAAACTTTCGCACCTACGGGAACATTGTACACTTTAACAATGATTTTTTTGAGCACCTCGGTAAGCGGCTTACCGTTTCTGCGCACCAAAGTGCCTATACCGGCAAGCAACTGCAACAACTCCCGCACAAAGACCCCTTAAAAGGCGAAGTAAATGTGGCATTCATCTCGGTTCCTGAGGGGGAAACAAAAACCGCTCAAAGTTATGCGGAGGCGGTTTGTGCACGGGTAAAATCTAGTATTGAAACCTTGATCGAACGCGGGCATTCGTTCAATGATATCGCCCTTTTAGTCCGCGGAAATGCGCAGGGCAAATTATTGGCCAATTTTTTAACGGGAGCAGGTATTCCAGTCTTATCCGCAGATAGTCTCGTCGTAGGAAGCTCTTTCGAAAGTACCGTTCTCTTGTCTTGCGCCAAACTTTTCCTGAACGCTGATGATCGTGAAAGCCGGTTCGAATTGGCCTACGCACTCACGAAGCTTGGTAAAATTCCCGCGCAACTAGAGCCCTTTATTTTCCAACAGGAAGCCACATCAAAAGGCATACCCTACCTCAGCGGTCTATTTCCAGGTCTCCAAGAATTGTTTAGCCAACAAGAATCGTTATACACTTTCGGAGCACGCGTTTTTGAAGCCTTTGGCCTTTTATTAGAGCCCAATGCCATGGTGGACAGTTGTCTTGATCTGCTCTACGGGTTTCAAACCAGAGAAGGTTCCTTCGCCACTTTGCCCTCATGGTGGGAAGCGGAAGCTAAGAAACGCAACGTTCCTGCTCCTCAGGATAAACCTGCGGTGCAGGTGATGACCATCCATAAGAGTAAAGGGTTAGAGTTTGAACACGTCATTATTCCATTTGGGATTAACTATAAATCGGGCGGGGATGCGCACTGGATAGATGTAGATGTCCATCCGGAATTGGCCCGATTACCCATTACGAAATCGGACAAAAACGCACCGTTGTTTGAACCAGAATTATGGTCTGAACTAGAAAACCAAAGTTACTTTGACTGGATGAACATGGTCTATGTGGCCATGACTCGACCCGTTGCCGGATTGCATGTATTTGTAGATAAAGAAAAGCCTGATGAATTAGGGAAGGGCTTGATCGACTTTTTAGGATGTGACCC
>CATAQZ010000151.1 GCA_949487015.1 Flavobacteriales bacterium UBA4585 | reverse complement strand
TCTTTACCGTATACCATAAATTCTACGGTATTCATCTCCATTCCAACCCACCAACTTTCGGGTTCAATTTTATGTAAATCCTGTGCCTGTGCACCGATGTTCAATACAAAGGCAAGACCTATTAATAGCTTTTTCATGAGTTCACTTCTTATTGACCTTAAATGTACAACCCGCACAAGATTTTACCTCATGTTTGTTAAAGACCCCTTAGTTTTGCACAAAAGATGAGCAAATGGCAAAATTGAAATTACAAGCGGAAGTATTAGATGCCCTTGAAGGTGCCGAACTACAAGATTTTAGCACTGCTCAACGCGCCGTAGTCAGCACCCTTAAAAGTGGTCAGAACAAATGGCTCATCGCAGCGGATCTTACTCCTTTACGCATTGCAGTGGCAGCAACTATTATCCATCAACTCAAAGAAAGTTACGAAGATGTGGCGCGCGCCTTAATTTTAGTACAGAATTCTGAAATCGCAGACGAATACGCACAGCACTTCGAAACCCTCGGTAAGCACACTGATCTTCGAGTTTGGACGGCGTACCCTGGGCCTCAATTATTAAAACAAAAAGAAAATATCTACTTCGGAGCAGACGTGGTCATTGCTACTCCAAAACGCTTAAACGAATTACTAAATATTGAAGGATTCAATAGTGCTTCCGTAAAAACACTAGTCTTAGATGCATCGAACCAGTTACTCAAGGTAGGTAATGTCGCCTTCACACAACGTATAAGTGATAGTATCCCATTAAAACAACGGGTTTCTTTAAGTACAGAAAACAAAGGCAGTACAGAAGCTTACATGGACCGTTTTGCCTTCCCTTTTTCTACAGAAGAATATTAAGCCTGAATCGTGAGACGTTCATCAGGCCAGTAGCCACTGTCACGCGCCGGATAAGCTTCGTTCAAACCGGCTAAACTGTTCTTCCACCACTCTTGAGCATCAGCGATGAGCGCTTCACCATCGGGGTTAGAAATAGGGACAGGACGAACATCCACGTAGGCATTTATTTTCGGCTCGCTGCATACCGCCCATAGATGTGAAAGAAAATTGATACCAATTGGGAAACCCGTTTTCGCTGAATCGAAATGTAAGCTCCATTGGTAAATATTAAAACCGTGTTTGGCACTTTCATAAAACATACCTGGCTTTAACGGAAGCATTTGCGGCCCTTCCCATGACGTACCTTCTGGAAATAAAACTACCGTTTGACCGCCTTTAATGGCCTCAATGATGCCTTCTCGTGTTTTCGTGCGACTCTCTTTGCTTTCGCGCTTGACCCATAAAACACCGAGGGCCCGAGCTGCCCATCCTATGAGTGGCCAACTTTTCACTTCCGCCTTTCCTACAATAGTGAATAGAGCGCTGGTTGGCACGAATAATACGTCCAAATAAGAACGATGATTTGCCATTAAAATACCAGGACCTATATTATCAAAACGAGGGCCCGACACCTTAACACCTACTACCCATAGCAACACCCAACGCAAAGCGATAAATAGGCGGTGGGCTACTCTTCTGCCGGCGAATGGATATAAAAAAGCAAGACTAAGCACTCCAATGAGAATGACGCTAAAAACACCGCAAACGCGAATAAAACCTAAGATACTTTTCATTGGAGCAATTTACATCTGTAATTTAAGGAGTCGTAAAAAAGATATACTCATGTTTTGAGAAAAAATATACCCAATTCAAACCAAATGGTACTTACTTAATTAATTCATTCTCGAATAAGAGACTAGAAATTCCAACGATCTTTAAAAGTATCCTTCACATCCACACCGATTTTTATTCGAAAACCTGGATTAGCATCGGTTGGGCTTGTTAAATAATACACTCCAAATCGTGTCGGGGTCTGCCATAGTCTCACTTTACGCTCAATTCCAACATAGGTTTCTAAATGCGAAAAATTGCTTGAAGGTAAATACAAGGTACTGAAGCCAACGGCCGAACTGAAACCTAAACGGTTTAACAAAGGAATTCGATCCATTAAGAATCCGTCGAAATGATGAATACCAAAAGCCTGAACATACACTTCCGGTGAGGCGAAGGTCTCCGGTAAGCTCTGCATGGTAAACAATGGATTCGTAAAAAGAAGGAAATCGCCACCCCGAAACCATTTGTACTCTATAAAACGTACCGTTGATGGGTCATTGAAAAATCCACCTGAGATTAGATTATAAAAACTCTCTCCCGGCGCACCCCAGCGTACCATATCCTCTACCTGGAATTCGTATTTAGTATAGCGCACGTTAGACCCAAAAATATCCGGAATACCTTGCTTAACGCTCAATCTGAAATCTGGCCAGCGACTGCTTAAGACTATCTTTTGTCGCCCCTTCAAATAATAACGCTGGAACGGTCGAATCAATATTTCGGCACCCAGCTGAGCTACGGTGTAAGTTTCGAAATAACCCGGTTGGTTACGCGTACCAAACAAATCGTTTGACCAATCAGCAAATTCAAGTTCTTCAATACTTTGCCTTTTGCTGTATTCAATCCCTAACCTAGTATAAAACCCGTTAAACCACTCGTATTTATGATAACTCTCAACAAAGGTTTTCTGAATAAAATTACTTCGCGCTAACAGTCCTGTTAAATCGACGTTTTGGGTTATTTGGTCATAGGTATCCCCAACCTTGAAATGAACAGAGCCGTTATGCAACGGTGAATAGGTGTAACCCACATCTACAGAGCCCTTCATGTCCTGGTTCTTAAATCCGTAATTCAAATTTCCGTAGAAGTTGATGGCATTGTCGTTTTTAAATCGCTTGCCTAATACCATAGTGGGTCGCCAGCGAACACCACCAATACCTAAAAGATTCCATTGACCGATCAAAGGGCTCAAATAAAAATTAGTCCCTTGACTTCGTTTGCGGTAACCTACACCGCTAACTAGCGGCTCATACCAATGAAATGCGTTATACACGGCATCCATACTATCTAGATACGCATCGGAATTTAAGTAACGAATCAAACTGTCTTGCTTCTGTGTCCATTGGTCCAATTCCTCGCCTTCAGGGCGATATTCCTGCCAGTAACTCACTTCACGCATCTGCTCTCCTGGCAAGGAGCCTATCTGCATCGCTCGCTTTACTGCGGGAACGATCGGTAAATCCATACCCTCTAATTGCCATTCAAAAACACTTTTCTTTGCGCTATTACGAATCTTAATAGAAGCGTTAGTAAATGAATTTCCCTTTGTGTACGTCTGTTCTAGCGTAAATGTTCCAATAGAACCACTGAAGGATACGGGTCGCAATTGCGTACTATTAATCAAAAATTTACCCGACCAACCGCTCCTACCTGACTTCGGCTCGAAGCCTAACTCTACGAAAGTCTCTCCAGCGAAAAGATATTCTTTGAGCCATTGAAATTCGTAAACACTAAAGCTATCCCAATCCAAAAGACCTGAAATGGTTCGGGCCGATGCCTCTGGTATTTCGTTCGTGTTGAAGGGGTAAAAAAACGCACGATCAAAAGACATCTCTGGATACTTCTCGAGTAGCCCACCATCCTGATCTGCATTAAAATCGAAAGAGGGATTTAAGTTAAAACTTGCATCAAAGCGCACAGACCGTCCATCATCTGGTATATACTTACTGTAATCACGATACGCTTGTACCTCTTGGCGTATAGCTAATCCATCAAAGAAAACATGTGCAACTTGCTCAAAGTCGACCGCATTATTCGTGCTTGTGTATTTTCTACTATAGTATTTTAAATTCGTTGGTGTGGAGCGCTTAAGAGTTTTCCAGTTTTGTCGCAGCGCCTTTATCAAAATCTTTGCTGGATCTCCCTGATCAACAATAGTTACTTGTTGTAAAATAATGCTCGTATCGTTTTGTCCTGCACTATTTATGGACAAAGACAGTAGCGCTAGGATTGCGAAAAGTCTTTGATCAAGGATTAATTTTAACATGGGTCTAAGGTAAAAAGAAAACCCCCTCTGCGCTCATGCTCAGAGGGGGCTGCTTTAACATACTAGGAATTAGTCAAACAATCTTTTTTTCTTAGCCGAGTTCCACCCCATAGAAATACCAAATCTATATGAAGTACCGTCTTTAGGTGGAATTAGGAAGGCGTTGATTGGGAAGTTCATTTCCCCACTTTTTACGGTTTTACCTACTGAGAACACTAAGGCCGTGCTAAAGCTGATTTCGCCGCGGCTATCTAGTTGTCCATCTAACGTTCTAGAAACATCAATCGTCGGACCAAAAGCAAATTCCCAGCCAGAATTGTTTGAACGCAATCCGTTCAAAATGGTTAGGTTTGGAATGAATCGGTTCGACTCAAGACCAGATATCATTGGCACAATTTCCGCTAAAGCTTGCCAATTACCCGTCGTTATGTATGCCTTCTCAAACTGGTAACCAAATTGCGAGTTTAAAGGAATCTGCTGGTCCCACCCGCCTTCGGCTGAAGGCTTTGCTAAAATTCTAGCATTGTTTCCCGTCACGAAACCGAAGCCCATACGAGGACCTTCTGCAACTAACGTTCTGTCAAACGGGTTGTTGAGAATGTTGTCGTAATCATTGGCTACGGTAACGCGACGAACTAACTCTGGATCTACCTCTACACCCAACATATCTTTTAGGGCCAATTCTGCCATGAGGAGATCATTTTTAGGAACGTCGACATAATTTCGATTAGTACTCTTGATGAATTTTCCTTCTGTAACATCAAATAAGCGTACTGTCGTACTCACTTTTTCACCGAGCAGATTCATAGAACCGGTTAAAATAAAATCGACTTCTAATTGCTCTCCGTATTCCTTTAGACAGATTCTAGAAAAACAGCCAGTGAAATCCTTTTCATCACGCTCAGAAATGTATTCTATATCGTAGTTATCCATTACTTCATAACCGGACATATTAATCATCTCAAGTGACAGCTTTTGAATGATCTGGTAGCGTTCTACTTCGTTGTAACCACGTGTATCAAAATCTAACACAGCTACAGAGGGCTTCGATTGCGCATTTACGCTAAACGCGCTCATTGTTAATGCAATAACAAATAATAAATTTTTCATAGTTCGTTGTTTTTAGTCTTTCAACAGTGCTAAAGTCCAACAAACCGAAGACCTCTATAACCTCGAAAATTCTCGAATACGAATGTTTTACAGCTTATTCCGCGAGATATTAAAGTAAAATGATAAATATTGTATCAGAATTGATACTTTTTGTTTTTTTCGAAGGCGCGATACAGGCTCGCCCTACTCACACCAATGTATTGAGCAAGCGTAATTCTATCCATAATATGGTACAATTCCCGTCGCTGTTGTTGCACCCATTCAATACGATCCGGAGTCTTGTTCATCCGGAGCATATTCAAGCGTTCTCGTCTACTCTTTTGAATTTCTGCAGTTCCACTGAGGTATATTAGATTCATTACGACCGGGTATTCTTGGAGTAATCTCAGATAATCCGCCTCCTTAAGCCTTAATATTTCTACACTCGTATATGCAGTAAAATAATGTTGTGGCCTTTGGTTCGCAAACAAAGTGTCCTCATTAACAAAGATCGAAGATGGGGGAATCATATTGAATAACGAATCCTCTTTTGCATAAGGGCTGCGGTACATTTCCTTTAAAAACCCATCTTTTAAGAACCAAAAATCCTTATTCGTTGCGCCCAGCTCTACCAGAACCTTTCCTTTTTCTGCGCTAATACCAGAGTCCATTGATGCAATTATGGCATCTATCGCTTCATCAAAAAATTCTGAGTAGACGGGTAGCGATTCAAAATAATCACGCATTGCTGCTTTTTCGCCGCTATTCATGCCCTATTTCTTTTAGAGATCTAAATAAAGAAGCCCTCGAAATGCCGAGATAATCTGCAAGTTCTCTTCTCGGTATTAAGTGTAGTAAATCCGGAAATTGCTCTAAAGCGGCTTGAATTCTATTAGTTCCAGAGGTTTGAAGCATTTGATAAGTAGTGTTGCGGTATTCAGTCATACTGAGGTTAATCAGTGCTTCCATCAGTTTAGCTCCTAGACCGCCTTGACGGAGCGCATCTTGAAAATGAACAGACGGTAAGGATGCTACCTTAGCATGAGACAAAGCCTTACAAAAGGTATCGGAATGTTTAGAATAAAGTAATAAGTCCTCAGAGAATGCGAATTTGCCTGGCCTTTGGAAGCGGAGAATAAACGAATGAGAACCGCGCTGTAAATATTCCGCAAAAGTGCCTTCAAGTATAAAGTGAAGATCTCCACTATTTGAGCTTAAATCCCAAAGAGCGTGCCCATCAGGAACATTCCTCAATATAAACTTATCACTCAAATCACTAAAGGCTTGGACTTCAACTTCGCCTTGTAATTTCATATGAGAGAGTAACCCGTAATGAAGTCTTTCGACCTCTTTTTGAGAAAGCATTGGCTCTTAGTATTGGTTTAGTTTGGTGAAGACAAGTTATCAAAAAATCTAGGCCACATCAATAGGAAGCCGAAAAGTTTCCCTCAATTCTTTATCCATTTTCACCGTGAGATCGGTCGTATATTTATGTTTGTAACTGATTCAATGGTTGAGATTCTTTCTGCCCAACATACTAGAATCAGGAGATACACTTTCAGATTGTGCGATTATATATAGTTGATAAGATAAATTGGTACTAATTGATTTTAATTGTAAATTTCAATGTGTTAATCTAAAAACGTGCATTATGAAACGTATATGTAGTATTAACCAAGCCATTAAACTTTTCAAAGGAGACCTGCCAAAGGTTAAGAATCATCTTCTGGAACGGGGAATCCGAATCTCAGATAAAGTGTTGCGAGAACGTCTCAAAACATTGTGAAATTCACAATAAATAGCCCTTTCGAGGGCTATTTATTTGCCTTATTTTTGGTCAAAACAAGCTTCAATGAAACGACTGCTTCTCATCGCTACTATCGCTGTCATTCTCAATTCATGTGCAAGTCCTAACAGAAGTCTTTACGATACTGCAAACAGTTTATACGGACAGAATTGGACCTATGTAGGAACAATCATGGTGTATCCCGATATTATCTATAGCGATAAAATCACGGCCGCCGAAAAAACGCGTGAGATATCGTTGCACGATGGGTTGATCAGTTATGACAAGATGTTGGCTGCAGCGCGAGAGGCCTACGGAGATACCGTCACAATCGCGAACATTCGAATCTACACCGAAGAATTTAAAACGCGATGGTTTGGTCGTAATTCTGATGTTCAAGCCATGGTTGATGTCATCTACGTTACAAAGTGATCAGTTGCAAAGGTGTAGTAGGGAGCTGTCAAAGTGTGCCTTGTAATCTGTGATGCGATGGTAAGTTGCTTCAAGTTCTTCTAAGTAACATGCCACTTCTTCGTAACAGGTCTCAAAAAAATCATCATCAATAAGATTTAAACTTAAACGATATAGTTCGAGTGCATCAAGGACCTGACGCGCGGAAGAGCCGTATGTTTCAAAGAAATAAACGGAACGTGACTGAAGTAAAGTAAGATTAAAACCGTTTTGTTTAAAGTCCCAAATGATTTGTACTTCCTTATTGTTTTTTAGCACAGACTCAGGTAAAGCACGAATTATTTCCTGAAAAGCATGCAAAAAACACAACTTACTCACGATTAATCTGTTTGTAGTTTTGGCAACATCAACGAACAGAATGTCGGTATTATTTAATCTAAGGTCATCCACCTACAGAAGTTAAGCATAAATTTTAATGTTTAAGGATTACGATCAAAAAGTTTCACAAAACGACTTGTATGCTCTTATTCGCGAGGGAGAACATAGCGAACAAGACTTTAAGTACCGTATTTCTGATGCGCGTAAAATTGCAAGAACACTCAGCGCCTTTGCGAATACAAGTGGTGGTAGACTACTTATCGGCGTTAGAGATAATGGCAGTATAGCAGGTGTAAAAGATGAAGATGATATCTACATGCTAGAAAGTGCTTCTGAAATATTCCTAAAACCGGCATTGAAGCTCGAAGTGTGGGCACATGAGATTGAAGGGAAAAATGTCTGGGAAATAGAAATTGCCGAAGGCAATGAAAAGCCTTATCAAGTGGATGAAATCGATGGCTTGAAAGCCTATTATCGCGACAACGATCAAAATTTTGTGGCAAATGCGGTATTAAAGGAGGTTTGGAAACAAGACCGATTAAAAGAATCTAAACACCCCGTGGCATTCACAGATAAGGAGCAACGATTGATTCAATACCTCAAAGATTATGATGAAGTAAGTGTTAGTAAGGCCGCGAAAGTAATGCAGTTGCATAGAAGCAAGACTATTGAAATTTTAGCTCGCCTGATACGATGGGAAGTTATTAATTGGTCACACGACACACAAGAAGGTTTCCGTTACAGCCTTTAACCCAGATATTGGTGTGGATTTGATACCGTGCGAAGTGACCATTGAATCAGCGTATTTAATTCATCCTCTTCTTCGAGTCCCCTTTTAATGCCCGCGAGTTCCATATGATGCGTTAAATGATGTAAAACAATACCACAACTTACGGAGACGTTGAAACTCTCGACAAAACCTTGCATGGGTATATAGATCAATTCATCGGCCAGTGACTGAAGTAAATCTGAAGCTCCCTCGCGTTCATTACCGAAGCAAATCGTTGCACTCACGGAAGGATCTAGAGCAGTTATAGGTCGAGCGCGTGGATCGACTGCAGTAACATATAGTTTACGCCCAGAAGCCTTTAATTGGCGCGCCCACTCCTCCTGACTCCCTTCATTGTACGTATTAAAGAAAGCAGTGTCGAGCCACTTCTCCACCCCTTTAGAGATTCCAGAGGCAACATTAAATCGTTCGTTTTTATCATAAATATCAACCCGATGAACTCCAAAAGCATCTGCCGTTCTCATTAATGCTGAGGCGTTCTGTGTCTTCATCATATCTTCAAGGCCGAGCGCAAAATGTCTAGTTCTATTCGCTACCTTAGTCTTAAACAAGGATTGCTTGTGGGCAGTCAAACCAGTGCATAGCTCTTCATACAATTTTCTTTTCTCGCTTATATCTAAGGTCATCCAATCAGTTGTGCTCATTTCTTCGTTTCTTTGCAAAATCTAAAATAATAGAGATGGTCAGTAAGATAATTCGATTAGGCGTAACTGCCGCAATTTTTGTTTGGTCGGTATTGCAATTCATAGATGGCGAAATTGGGAACGGCATTGCCTTACTCTTTCCTGCGGCTCTTGTTCTTTTGACCTATTTCAGAAATGAACGTATACTCATCTCGCTTTGGTACATGCGTAAAAGTGATGTCGCTAAAGCCGAGAAAATGTTAGGTCGTATTCGCAATCCTGAAAAAAGTCTAATTAAAAGTCAATTGGCATATTATTATCTTCTCATGGGGATGATTGAAAGCCAACGTAAAGTGGGTAAAGCTGAAACATTATTGAAGAAAGCTTTGAATACCGGTTTAAGAATGGACCAAGACAAGGCATTAGCTAAACTAAATTTAGCCGGTATCGCATTGACGAAACGTCGTAAGAAAGAAGCACAGATTTTATTGACTGAAGTAAAGCGATTGGATAGTAAAAATGTCCTTGCTGAACAAACGAAGTACATCAAGCAACAAATGAAACGCATCTAAGAATAAGCCTTGAACTTATAGGGAACTCAGGTGTTAGCTGAACTAAACGCAACACTAAATGTACACCCTAGAACGCACCCAACGCTTGCCGATCAGTATTGAAGAGGCTTGGAAGTTTTTTCAATCTCCAGAGAATTTAGCCGCTATCACCCCGGATTATATGGGTTTCAATATTCTATCTGAAACGCCGGATGAAATGTACCCTGGGTTATTCATTCATTATAAAGTTAGTCCATTGTTAGGTATCAAGATGCACTGGACTACAGAAATAACTCATGTCGAAGCTCCTACCTATTTTGTTGACGATCAACGGGTAGGCCCATACAGTATTTGGCATCACGAGCACCACTTCAAGGCAATCGAGGGCGGAGTAGAAATGCTCGATCGTGTAAATTATAAAGTACCCTTTGGAATTTTAGGGAAAATTGCCCACCCCTTTATTGTACGTCCGAAACTAGAGGAAATATTTAATTATCGTTTTCAGAAAACTGAAGAGTTGTTCGGCAAGTGGAAGTAGTTGCATTAGGCATAGATTACGGAAGTAAAACTTCAGGTTTTACGGCGGCAGCAAGCTACTCCTCTAACGGAATAGTACAGGTCTATCAAAGTACAAAAGGCAAAGATGCAGACGCTTGGCTTATGGATTTGACAAAAAATTTAAAACCTCAATATGTCGCTATAGACGCCCCACTCAGCCTTCCTGGAGTCTTTATGGATCCAACCTTGTTTGATAATTACCACTACAGAGAGTGTGACCGACTTACAGGTGCAATGAGTCCTATGTTCTTAGGGGGCTTGACAGCTCGCGCAATGCAATTAAAGGCTAAACTGAAGCTATTAAACATCGAATCAGTCATTGAAACTTACCCTAAAATGGTATGTAGCGCCCTAGGCTTGGATATGAAGCGTTACAAAAAAGATAGCACGTATCTCGAAGAGTTAAATTTCAAAGACTTTATGAATAGTGCGCAGCTCAATCACTCGGTTAAGAATTGGCACCAATGGGATGCATTAATGGCGTTATTAGCTTGTTTAAAGCATAAAAATGGGACGGCAGAAGTCGTTGGAAATCCTTTAGAAGGAATCATTTATTTTTGAGACATGTCAGAAGAAAAGAGAACATTTAATCCAATTGATCCTGAAAAGATTGCCGAGAACGCGAATTTACTACCGTACGGCTCCTCTGTTTCTGCACCAGCTTTTCAAGCTGTCGATACACTGAAAAATAAAAGTCTTGATGTAAATGCGATGGAAATGCAGACAGACATGCAGCTCGACCAAATCCGTCAGCAGATCGAATTATTGGCCCAGCAAGCTGGAAAAATTCAAGCAAGAAAAGCCCTTAGCGAACAGATTTACTCAGCACATATGGGCTTCAAGCCGGAAATCAATCATACGTATTACCTCTACAAGAAAGATGAAGAAAGTAATGTCCTTAGTATGATTGCTCCTCATGAATGGCGCAGTTGTCCATATGAATTTTTAAATAAGGTCTTATTATTGGCCGATCATACTTGGGACATTATCGACTAATGTTAGAATACATCGATCATATCGAATCGGCCGCCTCACCAACCCTGGTTTTATTACATGGATACGGCAGCAATAAAGAAGATCTCTTCGGTCTCCTCCCCTACTTCAAAGGCTACAATCTTGTGTGCTTTCAAGCTCCAATCGCTATGGGCATGGGCGGCTATGCCTGGTATCCGATTGATTGGAATAATGGAGCTAAAATCATTGATAGCGAAGAAGTAGCTTCTGCGAAGTCTCTCGTATTAAATGCTATCGAAGACTGGACTGCATCGAATCAAATTAATGGACTTGTAGTTATAGGTGGATTTTCGCAAGGCGCCATACTTTCTACCGCAGTTTATGCTAGCGGATTTAAAGCGGCTGGGTATGTGTTTTTAAGCGGTTATGCACTACCTGAATGGCGTAGTCAACTTTCTTCGTTGGTCTCCAATATCCCTGTATTTCAATCGCATGGAATAGAAGATCCCGTTATACCATTTGAATGGGCACAAGCCACGGCTGGATTGTTAACTGCTAATCCCAATTATAATTTCCATGAATTTACAATGGG
>CATAQZ010000150.1 GCA_949487015.1 Flavobacteriales bacterium UBA4585 | reverse complement strand
GCAGCAAATCGCACAGCTCGCATCATACGAAGAGGGTCATCGTCAAACGTTTTATCTGGCGCGAGAGGTGTGGTGATTCGTTTTTTATCGAGGTCACTAATGCCGTCAAACGGATCTAACAATTCTCCCCAGCGGTCCTTGTTTAGGCAGATAGCCATTGCGTTGATGGAGAAATCACGACGGTCTTGATCGTCTTGTAAAGAGCCGTTTTCCACCACGGGATTGCGGCTGTCTTTACGGTAGCTTTCTTTCCGAGCACCAACGAATTCCAGATCAATGCCTTTGTATTTCATGTGGGCCGTACCAAAGGATTTGAATACGGTCAGTTTTGGCTTTGGCTTGAGTTCTTTTTGAACGGCACGGGCCAATTCAATTCCGCTACCTACTGTAACAAAATCGAGGTCCATTTTAATGGGGCGCCCTAAATGTTTATCACGAACAAACCCTCCAACAACGTAGCATTCTTGACCCAACCGGTCCGCTACGTTGCCGATCAGCGAAAAGCTGGGTTGATCTAGAAATTTTGCGCGATCGTTCATTTATGCAGGGAGTGTCGAAACTTTTGAGAAATAAATACCAGCCAACAAAAGTACAATCAGGATGAAGTACAAAGCGAGGTTTGTCCGCTTGATTTTAAGCAGCCAATGGTCTTCTTTTTCTTTACCGGTGAGTATCACGGGATAGAGTAGCGGAAAGAGCATTATGGATTCCTTCCACCATTGACGGTCTTTTTTATGAATGTAGTTGCGCTTGTAATAATCGGTCCAATGTCCCGGAGACTTCTTGTTCTGTACACGAAGGTATTGGAAGTGCAAGGCCCATTTAAAACTGTAAACGGCAACGGTCAAGATCATTACGATGACTAAAAAAGTAGTTTGTCCTGCAGTCATGAAAGTCGTAGTTTTTTTAATTCGACGTAACGCCAATAGACGCCTTGAGCCATGGAAATGCTGTACCAAAAACCTGCCCGTCCATCTAGGAAACCCAGTCGCAGTACAAAGTGTTTAAAAAATCGAAAAGCGGGTTTTACAGCAGTATGAAATAATCCTATGGTGCCGGTCTTTGCCTGGTGGTCTTTGGCGCTCCTGTATGCATAGGTACGTTGCTTAGTGTTCCACTGTTCCCAATTTTTATAGGAATAATGTTGTAGGCGGCCCGGCAAAGGATGTGGCTTGGGAACATTAATTTTCTCATGAACCTCACAATCGCTGTAGCGACGGGTATGATGGAATAATCGGACCACAACATCGGATTGAAGTCCAGAAAAACGCATGGCATGATTCATAAAAAAATGCGTGCGTCGCAACCCCCAGTAATTGTCTATGTCTGTGTGCGTCTCACTTTTCCATTGATGAAGTGAAGAAATCAACTGTTCATCTAGTACTTCATCCGCATCAATAAACAGTACCCACGGATGTAGGGATTGTTCCATGGCCCAATTCCGTTGGTCTGCCCAGTTTTTGAATGCGCGGCTTTCAATTCTTGTCGCACCGTGCGCTTTGGCAATCGAAACTGTATTGTCCTCAGAAAAGCTGTCCACAACCATTAATTCATTCGCAACGGGAGCAGCAGCTTGCATCGTAGCAGCAAGCACATCTGCCTCGTTGTAAGTGAGGATGATTATGGAAAGTGGTGTTGACATTAGACAGCGACGTTATGCGTTCTCAGCGCATCGTTGAGTGAGGTCTTCTTATCCGTGCTTTCTTTGCGTTTGCCAATAATTAAGGCACAAGGAACATTAAATGTGCCTGCCGGAAATTCTTTAGGCATCGTGCCTGGAATAACAACAGAACGTGCAGGCACGTGACCCCTGTATTCAATAGGTTCTGATCCACTTACATCTATGATTTTCGTCGATGCAGTAAGCACTACATTCGCACCTAAAACGGCTTCCTTTTCTACACGGACACCCTCCACAACAATACAGCGCGATCCTATAAAACAATCGTCTTCGATAATTACAGGTGCGGCTTGTAATGGCTCCAATACTCCGCCGATACCAACACCACCGCTGAGGTGAACATTTCTACCTATCTGAGCACAACTACCCACGGTGGCCCAAGTATCTACCATGGTTCCGCTATCCACGTAGGCGCCAATGTTTACGTACGAAGGCATCATAATGACGCCACTGGCTAAGAAAGCGCCATGCCTTGCAATGGCGTGTGGCACTACTCTAACTCCTTTTGCGGCATAGCCGGTTTTTAGCGGTATTTTATCATGAAATTCGAAAGGAGGTACTTCTATAGTTTCCATCTCTTGGATTGGGAAGTACAAAACCACTGCTTTTTTTACCCATTCGTTTACCTGCCAGCCGTTTGAAGTAGGTTCAGCAACGCGTAATTCTCCGCTATCGAGCGCGCTTACTAAAGCTCTGATGGCTTGTTGTGTGGAAGATTCTTTTAATAAGTCGCGGTTATCCCAAGCGGCTTCTATAGTTGGTCTTAAATCTTGCATAAATCGTGTGCTCTTAATGGTTCAAAGGTACAGCTTTCACTTGCTTTAGACTACCTTTGAGCCATGGCAAAAATTGTAGCATTAGATGTAGGTGCAAAGCGCACGGGTGTCGCAGAATCGGACCCGATGCACATGATGGCGTTCCCTTTAGATACGGTTGAAACGGAATCCTTATTGATGTTTCTACAGCGCCGTCAGGAAGTAGAACCCATCGAAGATTTGGTGGTTGGAGCGCCCATACGTTGGGACGGTACACCATCTGAGGTGGCGCAATTCATCGACGGTCTTTGTCAGAAAATTGGCGAGAAATGGCCCGAACTGAATATTATTAGAGTAGATGAACGATTCACCTCGTCCTTAGCTGCGGACGCCTTAGTGAAGGGCGGAATGAAGAAGTCAAAACGACGAGAAAAAGGTGCGGTTGATAAAGTGGCAGCCGCCTTGATATTAGAGAACTATTTAGCGCAACGATAACTATCTTTGTGCCTTTAGAATTCAAGCAATGATTTTACCTATTGTCGCTTATGGCGACCCAGTACTGCATAAAGTAGCCGAAGAAATCGATCAGGATTATCCTGGCTTAGACGCACTGATAGAAAACATGTATGAAACCATGTACAATGCTCAAGGTGTCGGTTTAGCTGCACCCCAGATCGGCAGAGGTATTCGACTTTTTATTATTGACGCAAGTCCATTTGCGGAGGAAGGCAGCGATGATTTCGAATTGCTTACGGGTTTAAAAAAGACATTCATCAATCCTATCATTATTGAAGAAGATGGCGAAGAGTGGGGCATGGAAGAAGGCTGTTTGAGCATTCCAGATGTCCGCGAAATGGTCTTTCGTCAAGAAAAAGTATTGATTGAGTACTACACAGAGGATTGGGTTTTAGTTGAAGAAACCTACACAGGTCTTGCGGCTCGTGTTATTCAGCACGAATACGATCATATTGAAGGCGTGTTGTTTACAGAGAAAATTAAACCTCTGCGTAAACGGTTAATAAAAGGAGCTTTGGGAAGAATTGAGCGGGGAGGTATTTCCGCAAGTTATCCGATGAAATTTCCGAAAGCGAAATGAGGTGTTTGATTGCATTCTTTTTGCTTGTTGTTGTGAGTTGTCAATCTTCTCCTGCACAACAAAATATTGAAGCGCGCACTACCGCGGGTCCGGCGGGTGATTCTGCTTTGTATTATTTGAGGGTTGTGGAGAGTGACGTCCTAACGCCAGCGGGGTATACTCGTGCCGCAGCGCATTTTGTGGCACAGGATTCACTTATAAAAACGGATGCGGGCTATTTGATGAAAGCGGGTTTGACCTGTATGAATCAAGAGGGGGCTTATAGATTATATGGGGTTAATTACCTCATCCTACTTACGAATAAGTTTCCGAAGGACCGTTATGCACCGGAGGCCTTGCTTCAATTGGCATTATTCTTTGATAGTGAATTGGGGGGAAGCGAACGTGCTGTCGAGTTTTTGCG
>CATAQZ010000149.1 GCA_949487015.1 Flavobacteriales bacterium UBA4585 | reverse complement strand
GGGAAGTTGTGCCGGCGAGCCCCGCATGAATCGGATAGATTTTGCTACATTCATACCGCTAACACGACACCATTATGGATATTGATGCTACCTTAAAGAACATTGCGCCTGAACTCTCGCCAGCGTTGCGTCAACACCTGATTGAAGTAGGTGAAATAGAGCACTATGAGAAGGGCGGTCTTATATTAGATTACGGAATTCAGGCCTGTTACCTCCCCATTATTTTAGATGGAAATGCACGCGTTATGCGCGGCGATGAAGACGATCCTTCGAAAGAATTGCTGTTGTACTTTCTAACGCCGGGTGAAATTTGTCCGTGCGCGGCTTTTTCGACCCTGCCCAATGGGGAAATGCCCATCACAGTAGAAGCAGAAACGCCTGCCGTGATATTGAACGTCCCTATCGGCGAATTGAATACGATGGCTACAAATTATCCGGAATGGCGCATGTATGAATTGGCCAATTTCCGCAAGCGCTTTGAAGAGCTCCTGAGCTTAGTTGATAATGCTATTTTTAAGCAATTGGGTGCGCGTTTACGTGCCTACATAGAAATGCGCTGTCGCGTCAGCGGACGCAAAGGAGTGGCGCTCTCGAAGGTGAAAATGGCTTCTGAACTGGGCACCTCAAGAGAAGTGGTGAGCAGGCTGCTTAAGTCGCTTGAACACGAAGGCGTCATAACCCAAGACAAGGACGGTGTACACCTCCTACATTAATCAAAAAAGCCCGGCGATGCCGGGCTTTTTTTTGCGTTTAATTTAAGAGCAACCGTTCCGTATATGCCTTGGTCGGCGTTTGCAGTTGTAAGATATAGGCGCCTTTAGGCAATGCAGTGAAATCGAAGTCTGTAATCTGTGGACCGTCGGTTACGAGACTGCCTTGTGCCGCCATTTTCCCGCGCACATCGCGTAGCGACCATTCAACAGACGTGCCTTGTGGAAAGTCGAATAATACATCGACCCATCCAGTGCTCGGATTAGGAAACACCATGAACGGTTTTGTTTCGAGCAGCTCCACCTCAGCAACATCCATGAAAGCTGCATCTGTCAATTTTACATCCGTGTAAATGTGCCACTCGCCTGGGGCGAAAGACATGGGCGCGGTAGCATTTGAAACGGTAAGTGTATCTCCTGTAAAGTAGTCGTACCAGGTACCAGTGTGTTGGAAATTAGGATACACGTCTTTTTGAGTTACCGCAAAGTTTCCGACCACGGTAGCCTGCATAGAGGCGCCGTTGAGGTTGATGCGCTTTGAAGAACCGTTAAGGGCATACGTGAAATTCGAGGTGTTGAACACGTCATACTTCTTGCGCATGTCCATCATGGAAGCCATGTAGAAATAAATTTTCTGGCGGTGTTGGTCGTTGTAATAGTTCCAAAGGATGGGTTTTTCACAAACACGACAAGGATTGTCAATGGAGATGTCATAGCCCAATTCTTCAAACATGTAAATCATCTTCGGCCCAGGAATGGTATAGAAGAAGGCGCTCGCTTGGATGATGCGATCCGCACGAGTCGCTAGGGTTTTTGTATCGTATCCCCCGCTCGCATTACCGTAGGTTTTAATCTGGTACGAAGCGCGCTCTTCATCGTGGCTTTCCATATAAGAAATGAGGTGCTTGTCGTTCCATCCACGCTCTTTGTAAATGCCCCATTTGAAATCACTATCGGGCGTAAAGCCCATGGCCGCCTCATAATACTGGTGGGTCGCATTTCCCCAAAGCAACATGCCGTAATCGCTCAATTCCTTTTCCTCTTGATTAGGTCCCCAATGCTC
>CATAQZ010000148.1 GCA_949487015.1 Flavobacteriales bacterium UBA4585 | reverse complement strand
AACGTTAAAAGGAAAAGCTTAAATGAAGATAAAAGCGAAGATTACCATTTTGATCGCTGGCATCCCTCCTTTGCAAAAGCTCGGGAAGCTGTTGGCTCAAAAGAATGGAGCGACCAATTGAGTCGTATTACGGGGATCAAAGGTTTACACACCACTACCGATGCCCTAGGATCAGGAGTACATCAAGGTAAAAACGGCTCCTACGTAGATGTTCACATTGACGTAAACATGAACCCAAAACTCGGACTTTGGAGAAGAATCAACCTATTGGTTTACCTCAATAAAAATTGGAAACCGGAGTACGGAGGAGCCCTTGAATTGTGGAATAAAGAGATGACTGAATGTGTAACCCAGGTACCCCCTACATTTAATACAGCGGTTATCTTTTATACCGACGAAAACAGCCCTCACGGCTACAAGAAAATAGCCATCCCTGAAAGTGAATCGCGCAAAAGCTTCTATACCTACTTCTATACCAAACCGGAAAAGGGTGTTAGTTATCGGGATTCGAAATTCGTATCAAGACCAGATGACAATGCTGCGAAAAAAGTAGCCACTGGAATTAAAGAAATATTGAAGGTTAACGGGAAAAAGCTGCTGAAAGCTTTAGGGATAAAAGACCTTGATTTTCAAGACAAAAACTAAAGTCCTATTTCGGAATAAATTTAAAGCTGCCTAGTGCAGCTTTTTTTATCCCACATGGATATTAGCCTTCGGGTACTTAAAGGTGTTCACCTCTTGGCGCTGACCACTTAAAGCAAAGGCTAAGGTTAGCGTTCCAACCCTTCCCACAAGCATTGATAGCATTAAAATCATTTGAGACCCGGTACCTAAGTCTGCTGTAATTCCTGTACTAAGTCCTACGGTACAAAAAGCACTTACCTCTTCAAACGCGAGGTCCAGTAAGTTCATCGAAGGTTCCAGTATGGTTAAAGCAAAAACACCTAATAGAATACTCACAACTGAGAATAAAAATATCGCAAATGCGCGATTCATTAATTCCCACGGAATTTGAGTTTTGTAGAGATTAATGTTTTTCTTCCCCTGAATGGTCGCAGCGGCACTCATGAAAACAAGAGCGAATGTGCTTGTTTTAATACCCCCTGCGGTAGAACCAGATCCCCCTCCAATAAACATTAAGAAGATCAAGAATAAAATAGCAGGAGTAGCCAGCGCACCTATTGATACGGTATTAAACCCTGCTGTTCGCGCGGTTATACTCTGGAAAAAACTGTCACTAATATGTGCCCCGACATTTTGACTACCTGGATCTAAAAAGAAAAATATAATCCCACCTACGACAATTAGAGTGGCTGAAACGACCAACCCTAGTTTAGTACCAATGCGTAGTCCACGCCACGAACGCAACAAGGACTGTTTCGTCCAAGACTGACGCAAAACATCCGTTATTGTGCCAAAACCTATACCACCAAGAACAATCATTAAGGCGATAACCCAATGAACGCTAAAGTCCCACTGTACAGATTGGCTGGCAAGTGAATCAGAGAATAGAGAAAAGCCTGCATTATTAAATGCAGAAATGCTGTGGAACACGCTGTAAAAAATAGTGGTGCCCAAAGAATCAAAATCGTTACGCCATAAGATGCCAAGAAGAACCGCGCCTGTTCCTTCGATAATTAATGTCAGCCTAAAAATTGCTGAAATCAAAGACCGTGAACGCTTTAAATCCTCCCCTAAATTCTCGCTCATAAAATTCTGCTGACGCATACCAAACCCGCCCCGTAGAATAGCGAAAAGCGCTGCAAATGAGATGATGTTTAATCCACCTAATTGCATTAACAACATTACGATAAACTGTCCCTTTCCACTGAGAATGGTGCTTATATCAATCAAGCTTAGGCCAGTAACACAACTGGCAGAAATGCTCGTAAATAAGGCGGTAAATACATCGAGCCCGTTCCGACCCGGAACTGTCATCTCAGGTAGCATGAGTAAACATGTTCCTAAAGCTATCAAAACCAAAAAACTAAGCACTAATAAAGTTGGTGGACTCAATTTAGATTTGGGGAGGAGTTCACCGACTCGACCGAATTCTAGACCAACAATAACAAGCACATAACACTGTAAAACGATTAAAAAGCTTTCTTGTAGTCCTGGAATTTTGAGTAGTAATCCGGCTTCATTGAGCAGCTCAAAGCCCGTTAAATTGATAATTAAAATATCCACTATCAAAAAGAGCATCAATATTCCCTCCCATTTACGATCTTTCAAGAACTGTATCGGATGAAAATTATACAATAACTCTAGTAGGTACTTGACCAGATAGTAGCCAATCGAACCACGCACTACATAGCCGACAACCGTATTCTGACGGGCTTCTAATTCGAAACCATGATAAAAAACGAGCGCTATAAGCGTTGTAAGAGCCACCAACACGCTTCCGCGTGAAAGCATACGCAGCACAAACTCACGGCTGTCGTATAGCTTAATATTTATACGCTCTCTTAGCGCATTAAGTCTCGATTCTAGGCTCAATTT
>CATAQZ010000147.1 GCA_949487015.1 Flavobacteriales bacterium UBA4585 | reverse complement strand
GGCTACGTGCGCGTGGAGCGCTTTGCTGAGACCACCCACGATGAGCTCTTGGTTGCGCTGAGTAGATTGGATAGTTTGCAAATGCGTGGTCTAATCCTCGATTTACGCGGCAACCCTGGCGGTTACCTTCACGAGGCTGTGGCCATCGCTGATGAGTTTTTGAGTGAAGATAAAAGTATCGTAATCACGAAATACGGTGACGGCAGGACGCACACTTCTACAGCTTCCGGTGGACATCGCTATGAAGATTTACCCCTACACATTATCATCGACGGAAACAGCGCCAGTGCTTCTGAAGTAGTTACAGGAGCCTTGCAAGATCATGATCGTGCCACGGTGTATGGATCGACCTCCTTCGGAAAAGGGTTGGTACAAGAGGATAAAATCCTATCCGATGGTTCTAAAGTGAGGTTAACAGTAGCCTATTACTATACACCTTCGGGTCGGTCGATTCAAAAACCATATGAAGGCGCGGATCTTCCGGGCCAAATGAAAGGTGCTGTTTTTACGAGCGATAGTGGTAAAGTACTTCTTGCAAGTGGTGGAATTGAGCCTGATGTTTATTTACCTGCCGATTCTTCCAACAGCTATTATTGGAGCATGTCCTTTGGTACCATGGATGCTTTTGCATTCGAGCAAATAGATGCTCAACGTTCAGATTTTCAACTATGGACTTTCGATAGATTCGTAACCGATTTTGAACTCTCAGATATGCAACTCTATTCCTTTCTAGAATACGGAAGCTATGGTCTAGTATTGGAGGACTTATCCGGCGGGGATGTCGAAGAAATCAGATTCCTGCTAAAAGCAGCCTACGCCAAGAATATTTGGGGATTCGATGCGTATAGAAATGTACTTCGCACTGACGACGCAGTTTTGAAAGAGGTTGTTCGTTCTGCATCTGCCGCTCTGAAATAAGAAATCCCACCACCGACATGCGGTAATGGGATGTTCTTTTGCTTTTAAAGCGCGGTTACTTCCTAGTGGTCGTGACCTTCGTGCTCGTCTGCAGCAGCTTCTTCTTCAGTTGCTTCTTCAGCAACTTCTTCAGTAGCCTCTTCAGCAGTAGTGTCAGCTTCTTCGGCAACCTCTTCAGTTGCTTCTTCAGCTACTACTTCTTCAGTTACTACTTCTTCAGTTACTTCTGCTTCCTCAGCAGGAGCTGCACATGCAGTCATTGCAACAGCAACAACAGCAGCAGCAAATAATTGTACCTTTTTCATTTCGCGAATGATTTTAGTTTATAAACAGTTGAAAAATAACTGAAAATCAAATGTCTACAATTAATTTCTCATTAAAGTTTTGAAAATTGTGCGCTCAACGACACTTTTTCCGCAACCAAGGCACTTAATTCTGTCATTGGGATGCGGATTTGTTCCATCGAGTCTCTGAATCGGACCGTTAATGTATTGTCTTCAAGTGTCTGGTGGTCTATCGTTACACAAAGAGGGGTTCCGGCCGCATCTTGACGACGGTAGCGCTTCCCAATTGCATCTTTTTCATCGTATTTAACCATATGGTCAAATTTCAACATGTTCATTACCTCGCGTGCTTTTTCAGGTAGTCCGTCTTTCTTTAACAACGGCAATACAGCTACTTTGTACGGGGCTAAGAATGAAGGTATATTCATTACGGTACGTGTTGAGCCGTCTTCCAATTGTTCCGTTTGAAGACTATTAGACAGAATTGCCAAGAACATTCGGTCAAGACCTATGGAGGTTTCAACGACATAAGGCACATAATTTTCGCCCAACTCAGGATCGAAATATTGTAATTTTTTACCGCTAAATTCCTCGTGCTGTTTTAGATCAAAGTCAGTTCTTGAATGAATACCCTCTAATTCTTTAAAGCCAAATGGGAACTTAAATTCAATATCAGCTGCTGCGTTGGCATAATGTGCTAGTTTTTCGTGATCGT
>CATAQZ010000146.1 GCA_949487015.1 Flavobacteriales bacterium UBA4585 | reverse complement strand
CCCACCTCATTCTGGGTTAGAAACAGTTTGTTGTAATCTAAGGTGTTCAGGTAATTTTCATACACTTGTTGACTCAGAGCATCGTCTACCTCTTTAGGCTGTAAATGCACATTCGTCAGGGCATCGCGTACTAACGAAAAGATTACGGCCTCTTTTTCTTCTTCTGGGCCGAACCATTTAAACCCTAAAACAATCAAAGCTCCCACAACTAGTGGGAGTAAATATTTGAGATTTTTACGCTGCATAAGTCTCTGAATCATAGAATAGGCAAGGTACAATCTTTGTTCCAAGCTTCAGCAATTGGAACGTTAAAGGAATGCAAACGCGAAGGGTCTCACATAAGTCCGTAAAAGGCAAAATGTTACTTACCTTTGCACCCCCTTTTGAAGGGAGTTTTGCAACATTTAATTCCACAGTAATGAACATCAGCAAGAACGAAGTAGACGCACTAAACCTATTAGTGAACATTGAGATCACCCCAGAAGATTACCAAACAAAGGTGAGCGATGTATTGGAAAATTACCGCAAGCGCGCGAATATTCCGGGATTCCGTCCAGGGAAAGTGCCTATGGGTTTGATCAAAAAACAATACGGTAAAGCCGTACTCATTGAAGAGATCAACAACCTCTTGCAAGACAGTATTTACAAATACATTACTGATGAAAAGTTGAACATCCTCGGCAATCCTATGCCAGTTGAGCAGCCGGATTTAGATTTTGATACGGCGGGATCCTACAATTTCCAGTTTGAATTGGGTTTAAGCCCTGAATTTGAGGTAAGCATCTCAAAGAAGAATAAAGTCAAAGCCGTTAAAGTCGTTGCAGATAAAAAAGTTCTTGACACCTACGTAGAAGATATCCGTAACCGTTACGGAAAAATGTCTGCTCCAGAGAAACCTGAAGTTACTGACATGTTCCACGGAACATTCACTGAAGTGGATGCTGAAGGAGCTGTTGTTGACGGTGGCATTGTAAAAGAGGATACCCAAATTATGGGTTCAAACTTGAAAACCAAGAAAGCACAAGGCGAATGGTGTAAGGCTGCAGCTGGCGATGTACTCCCTATTGACGCAGCGAAGAGCTTTGTCAAAGGTTACAATGCTGCAGGTCTTCTAGGCGTTACAGATGCCCAATTAGAAGCATCAACAGGTCTTTTCCACTTCGAGCTTAAGAGCGTTGCCCGTATGGAACCAGCTGAAATGAACCAGGAGTTCTTCGACAAGGTATATGGCGAAGGCGTTGTGTCAAGCGAAGCGGAAATGCGCGAGAAGATGAAGGAAGAAGCAGAGCGCATGTACATGAACGAATCTGATCAGTACTTCCTCAACAATGTAGCAGAATACTTATTGGATAAAACCAAATTTGACCTGCCAGTAGCTTTCCTAAAGAAATGGATGCAAACTGCAGGAGAAAAACCAGTTTCAGCCGAAGAGATTGAGGCGGACTGGGAGAAAACTGAACGCGGATTGCGTTATCAGTTGATTGAGAACAAAGTCATTCAATTGAGTGAGATTTCAGTTTCTCAAGAAGAACTCGTTGATCACACTGTAGGAATGGTAAAAGCACAATTCCAACAGTACGGCCAGCAGGCTATGGATGATGAAATGTTAAAGGGTATTGCTGAAAATGCGCTGAAAAATGAGGAGGAAGCTCGCCGAATCAATGATCAGGTGTATAACGCAAAATTACTGACGTACTATAAAGAAACCTTTAAGGTGGATGAGAAGGAAGTTACCTACGATGAATTCATTAAATTGGTAACGGAAAACGCATAATCATTCCTTCACTTTAGAAAATAAGACTTCATGGATTTCGGAAAAGAATTCAAAAAATACGCTACGAAACACGCTGGTATAAACAGCATGTATGTAGAACAATACGTTGATGCTTCATTGACGCCTTACATCATAGAAGAGCGCCAGATGAATGTCGCGCAAATGGATGTTTTTTCCCGTCTAATGATGGACCGTATCATCTTTTTGGGCACAGGAATTAATGATCAAGTTGCGAATATCGTTCAGGCCCAATTGCTCTTTTTAGAAAGTGCAGATGCGAAGAAAGACATCCAGATTTACATCAATTCACCTGGTGGATCAGTGTACGCGGGACTTGGAATATATGATACCATGCAAGTTGTAAATCCAGATGTAGCTACAATCTGTACAGGGATGGCAGCGTCCATGGGCGCAGTTTTAATGTGTGCAGGTACCGCTGGAAAGCGCTCTGCATTAAAGCATAGCCGTATCATGATTCACCAGCCTATGGGTGGTGCACAAGGTCAGGCCTCAGATATGGAGATCACATTGACTGAAATCCTCAAGCTGAAAAAAGAACTCTACAGCATTATTGCGCATCATAGTGGACAAGCTTTTGATAAGGTTGAAGCAGATTCTGACCGTGATTACTGGATGACCTCTGAGGAAGCAAAAGCCTATGGGATGGTTGATGAAATTCTGCTAGGTAAGGGTCAGGCCAAATAATGAGCGAAGAAAACAACATACATTGTTCTTTCTGCGGACGCAGTAAAACTGAAGCAGAAATGATGATTGCGGGTGTGGATGCCCACATCTGCGACCGTTGTGTTGAACAGGCGGGTGGTATTCTACACACCGAATTAGGTGAAGCACCGCAAAGCAGCCCATTAGATGTTGCAGGAAAGGTAGAGTTTGACTTTACACCTGCTCAGATTAAGTCGCACTTAGACGAATACATCATCGGACAAGAACAGGCTAAGCGAACGATGGCTGTTGCAGTGTACAATCACTACAAGAGAATTGGTCTAGTTCCTTTAAAAGACGCGCCAGAGGTAGATAAATCAAATATCGTCATCGTTGGGAACACCGGTACAGGTAAAACCCTGATGGCTCGTACCATTGCCAAACTACTCAATGTACCATTTACTATCGTGGATGCCACGGTATTAACTGAAGCTGGATATGTAGGAGAGGACGTGGAAAGCATTTTAACCCGTTTACTTCAAGCGGCAGATTATGATTTGCCTAAGGCACAGGTAGGTATTGTCTTTATTGATGAGATTGATAAAATCGCACGCAAGGGTGACAATCCTTCTATAACTCGCGATGTAAGTGGAGAAGGTGTGCAACAAGGATTACTCAAACTATTGGAAGGATCTAAGGTCAATGTTCCCCCGAAAGGAGGGCGTAAGCACCCGGATCAAAAATACATTGAGGTAGATACGACAAACATATTGTTCGTTGCTGGAGGTGCTTTTGTTGGAATAGAAAAGAAAATTGGTTCGCGATTGAATTCTGCTTCTTTAGGTTATTCTAAGGAGTCACGTCAGCACGTAGAGGAAGATGAAGTCTTAAGCTATATCACTCCTTCGGATTTAAAGAGTTATGGACTAATACCAGAATTGATCGGTCGTATGCCGATCGTTACATTCATGTCGCCGCTGGATAAAAAGGCCCTTCGAGCCATTTTAACCCTGCCGAAGAATGCATTGATAAAACAGTACCAACACCTCTTTCATATGGACGACATTGTGTTGTCATTTGATGAGGACGTGTATGATTACATTGTTGAAATAGCTCTTGAGTATAGTCTAGGCGCACGTGGATTGCGCAGTGTTTGTGAGGCCGTTCTTACGGATCACATGTTTGATGCACCTGGATTGGATGCAAAGGAAATTCATATTACACTTGAATACGCGAAATCGCAGATTGAGCGAAGTTCGTTACGGAAAGCCATTTAAAAGCAACAAAAAAGCCGCTCATTGAGCGGCTTTTTTAATGTATCAATGCCTCCTAACGCATTGTGGTATAGACGTTCTGAACGTCGTCGTCTTCTTCAAGCTTTTCGATGAGCTTTTCTAAGTCCTTTGTTTGCTCTGTGCCTATTTCTTTTGTTGTTGTAGGAATATATTCGAAGCCAGACTCCACTATTTCGTGCCCTAATTCTTCGAGCCCTTTAGTTATGTTTCCGTAATCTGCGAACTGACCGTACACCATGATTACTTCTTTTTCTTCACCATCTTTCTCTTCGACATCCTTGAACACATCCTCTGCACCGTGATCGATCATCTCGAACTCGAGCTCTTCTACATCCGAATCACCTGCAGCAATTTTTACGTGGCATTTATGTTCGAACATAAATTCTACCGAGCCAGATGTGCCTAATGAACCGTCACATTTGTTGAAGTATGAACGGACATTTGCAACCGTTCTAGTATTATTATCAGTCGCCGTCTCAACGAGTACTGCTATTCCGTGCGGACCATATCCTTCGTAAACAATGGTTTTATAGTCCGATTGATCCTTCGACATTGCTTTTTTGATCGCACGCTCAACATTGTCCTTAGGCATATTCGCAGCTTTTGCATTTTGCAAAAGCATTCGCAGCCGGTAGTTTGAATCCGGATTATCACCACCTTCCTTAACAGCCATGATGATGTCCTTGCTGATGCGAGAGAAGGTTTTTGCCATCCCCGCCCAACGTTTAAACTTCCGTTCTTTTCTAAATTCAAATGCGCGACCCATATAGAGGAGTTTTCATTTTATTGTTCATCAAAAATAGGAACTATCTACGAGCTTTTTTGCCTGTGCCGCTCTTCTTATGTTTGAATTCCTGATCCTTATGCCATCGTTGTATTTCACTTTTTCTACCCACCGTGCTAGTAATAAAATCTTTATCTAAATCCCATCCTCGCGCTGGACTGTATTCCCTGCCATAAAAGATAATTTGCAAATGCAGTTTATTCCATGACTCTTTTGGAAAAAGCCGCTTGGCATCTCGTTCCGTTTGTGCTACAGACTTTCCATTAGAGAATCCCCAACGGTACATTAAACGTTGTATGTGTGTGTCAACAGGAAAGGCGGGAACACCAAAGGCTTGGCTCATAACAACACTTGCGGTTTTATGACCAACACTAGGCATGGCTTCTAGTGCTTCAAAACTAGCGGGCACTTTTCCTCCGTATTCATTAACTATGGTATTGCTGAATGCATGAATCCCTTTACTTTTCATAGGGACTAAACCGCAAGGTCGGATGATTTCTGCGATTTGCTCAACTGTCAATTTTGCCATGTCGTAAGGATTATCAGCTACTGCGAAGAGCTTGGGAGTGATCTTATTCACTCGCTCATCGGTGCATTGCGCACTAAGAACAACCGCTACCAGTAAAGTAAAAGGGTCGTTATGATCAAGGGGGACAGGGGTTTCCGGATATAACTGCTCTAACGCATCAAGTGTAAATTGGATTTTTTCGGCTTTGGTCATGTGCAAAACTATTTAGTGCTAACAAGGTCGCTATGGAATGAAACAAAGCTAACTTCGAGTTGTTGAGAAATAAAATGAATTAACAATGGCATTAAAAATTGGACAATCCGCACCTGCGTGGAGCGGCGTAAATCAGCACGGTGAACACATCACTTCTACCCAGTTTAAAGGGAAGAAGGTGATCCTATTTTTCTACCCTAAAGCGAGCACACCAGGGTGTACTGTTGAGGCTTGTAATTTTAGAGATAATTATGCTGAACTAGCGTCAGAAGGCTTCGAAGTTGTGGGCGTCAGCGCAGATTCTATAAAGCGCCAGCTTAATTTTGCTTCTAAGCAAGAATTAAATTACAACCTTATAGCTGACGAAGATAAATCGATTATCCTCGCCTTTGAAGCGTGGGGATGGAAGAAATTCATGGGCAAGGAATACGAGGGCATCTACAGACATACTTATGTAATCGATGAAGATGGTGTTATTGAGCAAGTATTAGAGAAAGTAAAAACCAAAGAAGCGACGGAACAAATCCTCGCACTTTACTAATAATTCAAATTCTTCGTGTAATTTATTAGAAAGGGCTTTGTCGTTTGAAACAAAGTTCTACATTTGTATAAATTCTAATATTTTTAGCATTCTAAGATTATGAGCGCAGACAAAGACGCCAAACTCAAGGCACTCAAACTAACTATGGACCGTATGGACAAAGCCTACGGTAAAGGAACAGTAATGAAAATGGGCGATGCGCCTGTAATTGAAGTTGAATCAATACCTACGGGTTCATTGACATTAGACATTGCATTGGGCGTGGGCGGTTATCCCATGGGACGTGTTGTAGAGATATACGGACCTGAGAGTTCAGGTAAAACAACACTTACATTACATGCTATCGCAGAATGTCAGCGCAAAGGAGGAATTGCAGCATTTATCGATGCTGAACACGCTTTTGATAGAACATATGCAGAGAGCTTAGGTGTGAATACCGATGATCTTATTGTTTCTCAGCCCGATAATGGAGAGCAGGCTTTAGAGATTGCCGATAACTTAGTTCGCTCAGGTGCAATTGATATTTTAATCGTTGATTCCGTTGCTGCTTTAACGCCAAAGGCTGAAATCGAAGGTGAGATGGGTGATGCTCGTGTCGGTCTTCACGCTCGCCTTATGTCTCAGGCATTGCGAAAATTAACAGGTACAATCAGTAAAACGAATTGTTGTGTAATATTTATCAATCAGTTACGCGAAAAAATTGGTGTGATGTTTGGAAATCCTGAAACAACCACTGGTGGTAATGCCCTCAAATTTTACAGTTCAGTCAGACTAGATATCCGTCGTTCTACACAGATCAAAGATGGCGATCGTGTCATGGGTAACCGTACTCGGGTGAAAGTGGTTAAGAATAAAGTTGCGCCACCATTTCGCTTAGCGGAGTTCGATATTATGTACGGGCAAGGTATTTCAAAAGCGGGTGAATTGATCGACTTAGGTGTGCTACATGATATTCTAACTAAAAGTGGATCTTGGTTCAGTTACGGAGATACGCGTCTGGGTCAAGGTCGCGATACTGTAAAGCAGTTGTT
>CATAQZ010000145.1 GCA_949487015.1 Flavobacteriales bacterium UBA4585 | reverse complement strand
CTAGACTACGGAAATATTCCAGGATGTACCTATTGTTTTCCTGAAGTTGCTTCAGTCGGTATGACTGAGAAAGCAGCAAAAGAAGCAGGTTATGAAATGAAAGTGGGTAAATTCCCATTCTCGGCTTCTGGTAAGGCATCTGCTTCTGGTCATAAAGACGGCTTTATTAAAGTCATCTATGACGCCAAATACGGAGAGCTTTTAGGTGCACATATGATCGGTGCAAACGTTACTGAGATGATCGCTGAAGCGGTGGTTGCACGCAAGTTGGAAACTACAGGTCATGAAATTCTGAAAACAGTTCACCCTCACCCAACACTCAGTGAAGCCTTTATGGAGGCGACGGCTGCGGCGTACGATGAGGTGATTCATCTATAAAAGATTAGAATACGCGAGAAACCGCCCCAACTTTGGGGCGGTTTTTTTGTTTAGAGACTTATGCAAACACCCTTAGTTCAATTTGATGCGCTGCGTTTCGCTTACGGTGAAGACGAAATTTTTGAATTCGGTAGCGCAGCTATACAGCCTGGTGAAATCGTGGTTATGGTCGGTCCCTCCGGTGCCGGAAAAAGCACTTTAATGCGCTTACTTCGAGGGGAATTGGAGCCTTTATCAGGCAGTGTTAGTATCAATGGAACTCCGGTAGAGACGCGCAAGAAGCGTTTGGTTTTGGACGAAAAGAAGGCGGGCTGGGTTCCACAATTGGACGACTTACAGAGTATGTTGTCCATTGAAGAGAATATCGCGCACCACATCCTACGTATGGATGAAGAGGAGCGTGAGGCTCGGATTAAAGAATTAATGACATCCATGCATTTAACCCCATTCGCAGGGCAAATTACGCGCACCTTAAGTGGCGGACAACGCCAACGAGTGAGTATTGCGAAAGCGATGGCGGGAGACCCTCCCGTATTGTTAATGGATGAGAGTTTAGCGCAACTAGACCTTAGAACGAAGAGTGCCATTCTATTGGATATGAAAGCGATGATTAAGCACTCGCAAAGTGCAGCATTGTTGGTTTTACACGATCCTGCAGATGCATTACTTGTCGCGGATACACTTTGGGTCATTCGTGAAGGAAAATTAGTGCAGTCAGGTACACCGAACGCCATTATCGCAGAGCCCGCTCATTTCGAGATTGCGGGGTTGTTTGACTACATCAATGTGGTACCTGTGGATTTACACATTCCCGGTCCATGGCGCGAAGAACAGGATGTGAAATGGTTGTATGCGCATGACCTGCCTGCGCTAGATGCCGAGGTTTTAGACCGTATGGAAACACCTTCAGGCCCCATTCTTGTCTATCAATATCAAAATCATCGATTGCTTAAAAAGTAAAACGCCCCGTTCCATGAGGAACGAGGCGCTTCTAAGTCTCCAATCTGATTTATTACTTCACCTTATCAACGATCGCTTTGAACGCTTCCGGGTGGTTCATGGCTAAATCCGCCAATACCTTACGGTTCAATTCAATGTTCGCTTTTTTCACCTTACCCATGAATTGTGAGTAAGACATTCCGTGCAAACGAGCACCAGCGTTAATACGCTGAATCCATAATGCGCGGAATGTGCGTTTTTTGTTCTTACGGTCGCGGTAAGCATACGTGAGACCTTTCTCAACAGCATTCTTAGCAACAGTCCAAACATTTTTACGACGTCCAAAGTATCCTTTGGCGTGTTTCATCAATTTTTTTCTGCGCTCTCTCGAGGCAACAGAGTTTACTGAACGTGGCATAATTTTTAATTTTTTGCGAGAGGTACTTCTACTGTCTCAAGAAGGTTTAGTTACCCAGCACAGGGTTATTAATTAACTCAAAGGAATTATTTCATTCCAAGCTGATTCTTGATGTTTGCAACATCAGCATCAGCTACAAGACCAGATTTTGTCAAACGACGTTTCTGGTCGGTTGCTTTCTTCGTCAAAATGTGTGACTTGAAAGCGTGTTTTCTTTTGATCTTACCAGAACCTGTCAGCTTGAAACGCTTCTTTGCACTGGATTTGGTTTTCATCTTTGGCATGATCTAACTTTATTTTGATTGGAGTGACTTATTTTTTAGGTGCAAGCGTGATGTTCATCTTCTTACCGTCCATAGAAGGCATGTGTTCTACCTTTCCATATTCTTCAAGATCTTGAGCTAAGCGCAGCAATAAGATTTCACCTTTGTCCTTAAATACGATAGAACGACCGCGGAAGAAAACAAAGGCTTTCACCTTATTGCCTGCTTTCAAAAACTCGATAGCATGCTTTTTCTTGAAGTCGTAATCGTGATCTGAGGTATTTGGGCCAAATCGTATTTCCTTAATGACCACCTTAACAGCCTTCGACGCAAGTTCCTTTTGTTTCTTGCGTTGATCGTACATGAATTTGCTGTAGTCAATGATTTTACAAACTGGCGGGTCTGCCTTTGGCGAAATTTCAACCAAATCCAAATCCAAATCATCTGCCATGCGTAACGCTTGGCGAGTTTCATAAACTCCAGGTTCTACATTTTCTCCAACGAGACGAATTTTAGGTACTCTAATTCGGTCGTTGATGCGGTGGTTTGCGGCCAATTTCTCTTTTGGCTGCTTTCTTTTGCCTTTTCTCAGGGTCTTTTGTTTTTAGTTAAACTTCTATTAATCAATAAGTTCCGAGATTTCTTTCTCGATACTTGCTACAAATGCTTCTTTAGTCATGGTGCCCAAATCTCCTTCGCCATGGCGACGAACACTGAGTTCACCACTGGTCGCTTCTTTCTCGCCAACGATCAACATGTAAGGAATTTTAGTGACTTCTGCATCACGTATCTTCCTGCCAATCTTTTCGTTACGGTCATCTACGAGGGCGCGAATATCGGAAATTTCTAGGAATTGAGCTATTTCTTTCGCGTACTCATTGTACTTCTCACTAACGGGAAGAATCTTTACTTGTTCAGGGGTAAGCCACAATGGGAAGTTACCGCCACAGTGTTCTAGCAGAACTGCAACGAAACGCTCCATGGAGCCAAATGGCGCACGGTGAATCATTACAGGACGGTGGCTTTCGTTATCGCTTCCTTTGTATTCCAATTCGAATCGTTCCGGTAGGTTGTAATCTACCTGAATAGTTCCCAATTGCCAGCTGCGTCCCAATGCGTCTTTTACCATGAAATCGAGCTTAGGACCATAGAAAGCTGCTTCGCCGTATTCAACGACCGTGTTCAGTCCTTTTTCACCCGCCGCCTCAATGATCGCTGACTCTGCCTTCTCCCAATTTTCGTCTGAGCCAATGTATTTCTCAGGTTTGTTCGGGTCTCTCAAGCTGATTTGCGCCGTGTAGTCTTTAAAATCTAACGTTTTGAAGATGTACAACACAAGGTCGATGACACTTTTGAATTCGCTTTTTAATTGATCCGGCATACAGAAAATATGCGCATCATCTTGCGTGAACCCACGAACGCGCGTCAAGCCGTGAAGCTCACCGCTTTGCTCGTAGCGGTACACTGTGCCAAACTCAGCATAGCGCACGGGTAAATCCTTGTAAGATTTTGGGGTAGCCTTATACAATTCACAGTGGTGTGGACAGTTCATCGGCTTCAAAAGATACTCTTCACCTTCTTCTGGCGTATTGATCGGCTGGAAACTATCTGCGCCGTATTTGGCGTAATGCCCGGAGCAAACGTAAAGCTCTTTATTTCCAATATGCGGCGTTATCACACCGTGGTATCCTGCCTTTTTCTGTGCTTTTTTTAAGAAATTTTCTAGGCGTTCACGTAGTGCAGCTCCCTTAGGAAGCCATAGTGGAAGACCCGCACCAACACGTTGACTAAACGTGAACAGTTCAAGTTCTTTTCCTAATTTTCTGTGGTCACGCTTTTTCGCTTCTTCAAGCAGTTCAAGGTATTCTTTGAGCTCGCCTTGTTTCTGGAATGAAACGCCATAAACACGAGTTAACTGAGGGTTATTCTCATCGCCGCGCCAGTAAGCACCGGCAACATTCATGATTTTTACTGCCTTAATATATCCGGTATGTGGAATGTGCCCACCGCGACATAAATCCGTGAAGTCGGCGTGGTCACAAAAGGTGATCGTACCGTCTTCTAAATTTGATATTAATTCTGTTTTGTAAGGATTATGCTTATACGCTTCAAGCGCCTCTGCCTTTGTTACTGCACGAAGTTTAAATTCCGATTTAGCACGGGCAAATTCCAGCATTTGCTTCTCAATTTTTTCAAAATCCTTTTCACCTATGGTTTCTTCGCCAAAGTCAACATCATAATAGAAGCCTTTTTCAATAGCAGGTCCTATGGTCAATTTCGCATCAGGGTAGAAGTGCACAATGGCCTGCGCTAAAACGTGTGCCGAACTGTGCCAAAACGCTTCTTTCCCCGAGGCATCGTTCCATGTGAAAAACTGCAATGTACCATCAGTAGTCAATGGGTTATTAAGCTCTATGGTTTGACCGTCAAAGCTGCCTGATAGAATATTACGTGCAAGACCGTGAGAGATGCTCTTTGCTACGTCCATGGCTGTAGTGCCCGATTCGTAACTGCGTTGGTTCCCATCTGGGAAAGTGATTGTAATCATGTGCTTATCTACAATTATAAGATGAGGAGCAAAAATAGCGTTTAGAGCGGCTTGTACGGTTTTTTTACTCCTATTTTATTCTTGTACTTTAGCCATGTATTATTGATCTTATGGAGCATACCCCAAACCAGACCGCCATCCTTAAAAAATTCAATGACCTCTGCAAGGATACCTTGATGGAAACCCTCGGTATCACTTACGTAGACGTGGATCCAGATGCCGGTATGTTGGTAGCTACGATGCCCGTTGATTCAAGAGTATACCAGCCCATGCGCATTTTACATGGTGGGGCAACCGTAGCATTGGCGGAGAGTGTAGGCTCTGCAGCCTCTCAATTACTCATCGATCCTTCTAAAGAGGCCGCTGTCGGCGCCGAAATCAGTGCGAATCATTTAAAGAGTGCGCGAACAGGCATGCTCATCGCAACAGCAACGTGTCTACACAAAGGAAAGAGTTCGCATCTTTTTCAGATTCGTGTTGAAAATGAACAAGGTGAATTGATTTCCATGGTGAAATTGCTCAACTTCATAAAAGCACGTAAATAATGCTTGAAGTATTGGTCCGCATACCGGGAAGGCTTAAGGTGGCCTCCAAATACGTCGAGACGGATATCGCCCGTGCGACTCTTTTATTACGCGGTTTTCATGGTGATTTACGCGGCTTTGAGGAAGAATCGGGACTGGAGGAGGCTCTTTTTTGGTCCGATTTTGCGACGACACGACTCAATGTGCCTGCTCAAAGCAACACCGCCGCTTACCAGCAACAGATTACTGAGATTATCACACGCATTGCGCAACACGAGGTAAGCAAAGTAGTACTGAGCCGTCCTTCCCATTTAAAAACAACGCGCGCTGACGCTGAGAGGACCTTTGCGGAGCTTGAAAAACGGTACCCAAACTGTACCGTATTTGCCCTCAAACACCCCGAATACGGTCATTGGATGGGCGCTTCACCTGAGGTGCTCTTCGAAGAGATCGAAGGTGGGTTCCGTTCTATGTCACTCGCAGGTACACGATTATCTGGAGCTTCTGACTGGGGCGATAAAGAGCGTGAGGAACAGAATTTTGTAACTACGGAGATTCAAAAAACCCTGGCAGCCTTTGGTGGGCGCGTTCGCAAACAAGCGGAAGAAACACTGCTCGCGGGGCCGGTGGAGCATTTATTGACTTGGGTAGAAACCGATGCGGCGAACGCGCCCGCGGTTGATATTCTTGAAGCATTGCACCCAACACCCGCCATATGTGGGACACCGACAGCACCTGCACGTAAAGTGATTGCTGCAGTGGAACAATACGACCGCGGTTTATACACCGGATATTTGGCCTTTATGACCGGTGGCTTGCATGCTACAGTGCTGCTGCGTACCATGCAGTGGTCGGAATCGGGCATTACTTTTTATGCAGGAGGCGGAATTACTAAGGACAGCGTACCTTTGAATGAGTGGATGGAGACAGAATATAAAATCTCTGCCCTCAAGGACGCTGTACAATTCAAATGACAACAACAAAGCACACGGCACATTGGACATTACAAGCGCTTGCTCAAGCAGGGGTGAGGACTATAGTGTTTTCGCCTGGTTCGCGCAATGCGCCATTAGTCATCGCTGCTGAAGCCCTGGGTTCTTTTACCCTGGAAGTGCTTGGTGATGAGCGCAGCGCGGGCTTTAATGCTCTGGGAAGAAGCCTCGTAACGGGTGCGCCAGTTGCGGTTTGTTGTACGTCAGGTAGCGCTTTAGCAAATTATTATCCTGCCGTTTTAGAAGCGTATTATGCCCACGTACCGTTGATTGTCATCACTGCCGATCGACCGCAGGAGCGCATCAATAAAGGTGAGGGTCAGACCTGTGTTCAACGTGACTTTTATGAGCCACATGTTGCTGCTAGCGTTCATATTGAAGAAGATGCTTCGGCCACGGAAGTGGTGTCGCAACTAGATTTTGCGCTTCGCGCGCAGCACGTCGAAATGCGACCGATCCACATCAATCTTGCTTTTGATGAGCCGCTTTATACCCAAGAATTGGAACCAGAGCCAGTGAAGCTGGTCTTTTCAGAGGACGTCATGGAATTCCATGGAATACCGAATAATCAGCCGATTCCTTCTTTTTCAGAGTATAGGTCCGTCGCCGTAATTGCGGGCCAATTATTACCCCAAGAAAGTGCACAATTACGCGCCCTGCTCGATGAAGGCGTCGCTTGGACGCTTTTTGCAGACCCTATGAGTGGTGTGCTGGACCATCCACAGGCAGTGCCTATGGAAGCGTTGCTCGATCTTGAACCCGATGCTGTTTTAAGTGTAGGTGGACAGTGGATTAATAAAAAGCCCAAACAGCATTTACGTGCGTTGGGAATTAAAAAGCATGTGCACATTGATATTTTCCAATGTTGGGATGTGTTAGACGCCGAGGTGCTGCACTTAAGGATGGCTCCCAATGCACTTGCAGTTTATAAATCCGCCCCGGAATTCATTAGAATACCATCTGTGGAACCGGTTTCGAAATCCTTGCCGTGGTCGGATGCGGCGGCGTTTCAAAGTGTGGTTTCAAAATTAAATACAACGGACGTACTGCATCTAGGCAACAGCTCCATCGTACGTTATTTCAATTACTTTCCGAAAGCTGTACAATTGTATGGGAATAGAGGAGTGGCGGGTATTGATGGCAGTTTGAGCACGGCCGTTGGTGCGGCTTTGGCAGATCCCGACCGCAAACATTTTTTAATCATTGGCGATCAAAGTTTTCTCTACGATCACAACGGATTATATGGACAGAAAATTCCTCAGAATTTGGTGGTATGTGTACTCAATAATGGGGTAGGTGGCATTTTTGATTGGCTCCCAGGAACGGCCAGTACTGGGCCAACGGCGCAACGCGTTTTCTCCAATACACAAAACGTCAATCTTGAAGGAATTGCATCGGCCTTCGGTGTAGACTACGAAGCGGTTTCCTCAGTAGCAGCATTAGTAGCAGCATTGGATAAGGCTGTGGGGGCGAAAATAATTGATAGTAAAACGGAGCAGCATGCCAACTTAGCGGCGCTTGCTGCGTTACGATAGTATGGTACCACTTCATATTTGGATTCAAGCAGCCCGGCTGCGCACCTTACCGCTCGCCTTCGCAGTCATTGCCTTAGGAACAGGTTTGGCCTACAAAATCAATGAAGACGTGCATTGGGGGATCTTTGCACTTGCTGTATTCACGGCTGGCGCTTACCAAATATTGTCGAATTATGCCAATGACCTGGGCGATGGTCTGCGCGGTACCGATGACCACCGTACCGGCGAAAAACGTGCTATAGCGAGCGGTTTAATCACTGCCGATCAAATGAAGCGTGCCGTTAATCTATGGACCGCATTGGCCCTGATTGGAGGTGGCGGATTGAGTTTTTTAGCATTTCAAGAACGCATGTCGCTCTTCATACTTTTTTCGCTTTTGAATATTGCCGCAGTCTTGGCCGCTAAGTCTTATACTATGGGGCCAAAGCCCTATGCATATTGGGGTGGAGGTGATATTTTCGTCTTTTTATTTTTTGGATTGGTCGGAGTACTCGGCTCCGCAAGTTTATATGGATCGCTGCACTGGAGCTTCCTATTTCCAGCTTTGGTGGCGGGCGCCTACAGTGCGGCAGTACTTACTTTAAACAACCTTCGAGATGTTGAAACGGACGCCGTAGCTGGCAAGCGAACGCTTGTGGTACGGTTCGGATATCAATGGGGAAGGGGGTACTTTAAAGCGCTTTTAATGATTGGCAACGTATTGAGTTTAGTCTTCGCTTTGTATTGGGCCGCTTTAGACGGGAATCAATTTTTACTCATCTTTCACATCGCCTATGGAGTGGTACTCTCACGGGTAGTTTTCATTCGGTTTGCTCGGGCGAGAGATTCGGCAGCACTGGATTCCTTACTGAAACCTATGGCGCTGATGACTTTGGTCTATTGTCTTGGAACAGCCTTAGCCCTTAACTTCTAGGTACGTAATGAAAGCAACCATACACCCTTATCTTCTCAACTTTAAGCAACCTGCGGGGACTTCCCGTGGTATTCTGCGTACGAAAGAGAGTTTCTTTTTACGTATCGAGGATGCTGGGTCACCGTTTGGGATTGGATTGGGTGAGGTAGGTATCTTGCGTGGATTAAGTGTTGATGATGTCCCTGAATTGGAAAGTCAATTGGTTTGGACTGCGAAAAATATTCATCTAGGATTGGAGGAATTGTATGTTCGCAACCGTACTTTTCCTAGTATCCAATTCGCATTGGAGCAAGCCTTTAGTCATTTACAGCATGGTTTTCATCACTTTGAGACCCCCTTTAGCAGGGGCGAGCAGGGACAGTCGATAAATGGCTTGATTTGGATGGGGTCAAAGGACTTCATGCTCGATCAAATCCAACGCAGATTAGAAGAGGGGTTTAAAACCTTGAAAATGAAAGTTGGTGCCATTTCATGGGCGGATGAATTGACTTTGCTTAAAGGTATTCGCGAACGCTTTTCTTCGAGCGATTTAATTTTACGTGTAGATGCGAATGGTGCCTTCGATCGATCTTCAATAGTACCTGTAGTGCATGAATTGGCTGCGCTTGAGGTTCACAGTATAGAGCAGCCGCTTCCTCCAGCAGATCGTGAAGGGCTGGCTGAAATATGCACTTCGTCGCCTGTACCTGTAGCTTTAGACGAAAGTCTCATTGGCGTTTTTAGTGCAGTTGAAAAAGAGCTCCTCTTGGATGCTGTACGACCGCAGTTCATTATCCTCAAGCCTAGTTTTATTGGCGGTTGGCGCGGTGCGGACGAATGGATTGATTGTGCTAATGCGCGCGGCATAGCTTGGTGGGCAACTTCCGCTTTAGAGAGCACTGTGGGCATGAATGCCATTGCCCAATGGACGGCTACAAAGCAATTGCCCTTGCCTCAAGGATTAGGAACGGGCAGTTTGTATACCAACAACATTCCTGGACCCTTAGAAGTTAAAAACGGTGAATTATGGACGGTAGGTGATGTCCAGAAACTTTGGTCGTTCCCAGATTCTTTTAGTCCATTTAAATAGAGCCTCTTAACGAAATAAAGAGCGAACGGCCTGGCGCGACTATACCACTCGCGTAACTGCGGTATTGTACGTCCATGATGTTGTCTATACCGCCACGAACTAAGATATTCTTACTAAGTACATATGATGCATGTAGGTTAATAGTATACCACGCCGGCGTATATACCTCACCGTAGTCGTTTATTGCATACATGTGCGTTTTAGCGCGTTCGCTGAACGGCATATCTTCGGCGTCAACCGCGCCGTTGTAGCGTAAGATTAGATTACTACGCCATTTGTTTTTGTGAAAGGAAAAGTTTGATGTTGCGTTAAAAGGAGAAACGTGACGTAGCGTATAGCCTTGGCTGTCTTTACCGAATGGATGTGCCCAGTGAATCATCCAATTCAAGTTTTCTGAAATATCAGTACGAACACCAAACTGGTAACCCCAGATCCAAGCATAATCTAAATTCTGAACGGCAAGTACCTGTGATAATTCACCGTCGAAATTTATGCTGTCACTACCCATAAAGGTGTATGGTGCACGTTCCAAGGCATTGTCTAGGAAGCTGTAATAAAAGCTAGCATCGACGACCCATGATTTTCCGAGTTTTTGTTTAGCACCTAATTCTGCACTGTAGAGGCGTTCTTCTCGAAGATTACTATTTGGAACAATGACGGCACCAGGCTGAGAATCAAATACCTTGCTTGCGTCATCAATATTTGGTGCACGGAAACCTGAGCTTAAATTCAGAAAATACTTAAATGAAGGTTTGTGGTAAGTAATCCCCATCTCCGCACTAGGAGCCAGAAATTTTAGACGCGCGTCCTCATTGAATCCGCGAAAAGAAATGGGGGTATACATACTTATACCGTTGATCCTGGATCCTGCACTAAAGGCAATATGCTTGCTAAAATCTGTATCGTAATGCGCAAATATAGAACCGCTTATCCAGTGACTCCCGTTGGCATACCTGGATTGAGCATCCCATGTAGAATCGGTACTCATGTAATGGTAATGGTGCGCCGTACTTGTTAGGTTGTTTCCTATAAATTCTGCTCCATACAGAACCGTACTCTTGTTTGAAATTTTCTTACTTGCATCAAAATTTATCTGATTGATGTACACCTGTTCGCGTTGAACTCTCCCTACTGGGGCTTTAAATTTTCTTGTCTTTCGACTTTCCTCGAAGTACTGTCCTGACAAAGTGAATTTCATCCAATCGCTGATCGCGGTCTGATCTCTATTTTCGATGGATAAATAACTCATTAACCATGCTTGAGGACCGTAATTCCATTGCGCATATTTAGGCATTCCGTTCATCATTTCTGTAAATCGATCATAGCGATTTACATCGCCAGTCAAACTAACATGCAAGCCGGATTTAAATGTTGTGCGTTCGGCAATACGGACCTTGAATTTTTGTGTGATGTTACGTTTTTCGTACGACGTGTTGTACTGAATTCGGTCGTCCTCTGGTGTCCGAACAGTATCAATACTACCGATAGTAGTAGGTAAGCAACTAAGTTGCGTATTACTGAGATGGGAAGCAGGCGTCCACGATAGAATTCGCTGGCCCATCCGTATATCGTGGTATTGGGTGTAGGTTAGCGAAGTCATTCCTGCCCAATTCAGACCGCCGTAGTTGATTCTAAAATTAGGTCTTCTAGATAGTTGGGCATTTTGGCTGCTCAATGTGAAGACGAGACTTTGTAAAATTTCTGTAGAATCCCCAAAGTGTGCGTCGTAAGTATTGATGTGCATGACACCACCCAATGCATCACTACCGTGTAAAACGCTTCCAGGCCCTAGGCTAATCTCCATGTTTGAGACACTTTCTCCATCTACAGAGATTACATTGTGCACATTGCCGGATCTAAAAATGGCATTATTCATTCTAATACCGTCGACCATAACGAGCACTCGCGATGTGCTCATACCGCGGATCATGGGTGATCCACCGCCAGCTTGCGATTTTTGAATAAAAACATTTGGATCGATGGCTAGGGCATCGGCTGTATTTGCAAGAAATTGTTCATCCAATTGTTTCGCATCAATACTGCGAACTTCTTGCGCAGTTTTTTGGTACTGTTGTTCCATTCGATTTGCTCGAATCACAACTTCTTGTATGTTCAGAACACTTTCTCGTAAAAAAACTTGATAATCCCGTTCCTGTAGTTCCTTCCTCGAATAATAACCAGCGGCGTAACTGGTATGGTAGAGGGCGATGAGTTGTCCGGGCGTTCCTTCTGGGATGAGAATTCGTCCTAATGGACCAGTCTCACCAATGTAGGCTTGATCCACAGTTATGCTTACCCCTTCAATGGGTTCGCCACTCATCGCATTACTAACAGTAAGCCATACATATTCAACCTCACCGGCAGCATAAACGCTGAATGAGAATACCATGAGGCTGATGTATATTGCTGCTGTTTTGAACTTGTTCATTGCGCACACGTTGAAACAAAAACTGTACCCGAAAATACATGTCCGAAAATAAATCACTTTTCGTTTGGAACAACCGGAGTTATTCTGCTACTGAGCT
>CATAQZ010000144.1 GCA_949487015.1 Flavobacteriales bacterium UBA4585 | reverse complement strand
CTTAGAAGAGACTGAGGAAGAAGCTTAGAGTATGAACAGTCGTGCAGCAAAACTAGAGGCCTTCGGTCGATTATTAGATATCATGGATACACTCCGTGCAGAATGTCCGTGGGATAAAAAGCAAACCCTCGAAAGCTTGCGTCATTTGACTATCGAAGAAACTTATGAGTTGGCGGATGCCATCGAAGAAGGAGATTTAAACGAGATCAAAAAGGAGCTAGGCGATCTTATGTTGCACATGGTTTTCTACAGTAAAATTGGAAGCGAAAAAGGTGCCTTTGATGTGGCCGATGTGTTGAATAGTGTATCTGACAAACTAATTCATCGCCATCCTCATATTTATGGTGATGTTGAAGCTACGACGGAAGAAGAGGTTAAGGCCAATTGGGAAGCCATCAAGCTCAAGGAAAAAGGCACGAAAAGCGTGCTTCAAGGAGTGCCAAAAGGCCTGCCAGCACTTGTGAAAGCAATTCGGATTGGCGATAAAGCAAGAGGTGCAGGCTTTGATTGGGATGATCCTCAGGATGTTTGGGGTAAAATTCGTGAGGAATTAGCGGAGTTTGAAGAGGCGCAATCAACTGGAAATCAAAATCATATAGAAGGGGAGTTAGGTGATGTGCTGTTTTCGATTGTGAATTTCGCACGATTGAGTAATCTCGACCCAGAGATGGCGCTGGAACGTACCAATAAGAAGTTTATTTATCGATTTACTTTTATGGAAAACGCCGCCAGAAAATCCGGTAAGTTGCTGTCAGACATGGATTTAGATGAAATGGAGATGCTGTGGAATGCGGCGAAGGAGGCAACACGAGATTAATTCGGTATGAAACCGGCGTTAAAAATATGTAAAACCTACACTATAGGTGTTTCTTAAGTGTTGATTTTGTGTAATTTAGAGTTGTGAAAACTCTATTTTTAATTCGACACGCAAAAAGCTCTTGGGCCCATGAGGGGATCGAAGATCGAGATCGTCCGTTAAAAGGACGTGGTATACGTGATGCGCATTTAGTTGCAAAGGCGCTTTCTGACGGGATGGATCAGCACGACCGTATTAAATTTTATTCTTCTCCTGCAACTAGAGCGCTGCACACCGCGCTCATATTTGCGCAAAACTTCCAGCTGCCTGCGGCGCAAATCACCCTGAAAGATGAGTTATACGATTGTTTTTCTCACGAGTTGCTAGAGGTGATCAAAGCCTCTGAGGATTTAGCAGATACAGTGTTTTATTTTGCCCACAATCCCGCAATAACGGATTTCGTGAACAAGACTACGGCTGCAAATATCGCGAATGTCCCAACGACAGGTGTTGTGAGTATCTCTTTTGACGTTAAGTATTGGCGCGAAATAGATACTAATGGAAAATTAGTTCAGTTTGAATACCCTAAAAGACTTAAAAAGTAGATGAACGAAAAAGACTTAAGTCTCTACAACCGCGATATAAGTTGGTTAAAGTTTAACGCACGTGTCTTGCAAGAGGCAGAAGATAGTTCAGTACCACTGATTGAGCGTATTCGATTTTTAGGTATTCATTCCAATAACATGGACGAGTTTTTTCGTGTACGCTACTCATTTGTGAGAAGATTACAGTTATCGTCGGATAAAAACCATGAAGATAATTTAGAAGGTCACGCGCCTGGAGAGTTATTGAAGCGTTTAAGTGAACTTGTGAACGACCAGCAACAACGAGGTCAGGAAATCTATGAAGATCTTAAAAAGGAGCTTGCTAGAGTATCTATAGAGATTATTTCAGAAGATGGATTAACGCAAAAACAAGCACACTTCGTTCGTGATGTATACCGCAATCAGGTCAGTCCTGCGCTGACTAATCTTATGTTAAGTCAGGCTCCGGAATTCCCATATTTACGGGATAAAGGTATCTATTTAGCCGTACGATTAATTAAGGGCGATAACGAGCAATTCTCCATTATCGAAGTGCCATCGGGTGCATTGAATCGATTCATAACCCTACCTAAATATGGAAAGCAATACGTCATGTATCTAGATGATATTCTTCGATACAACCTCGACAGTATTTTCCATATTTTCAAATATGACTCTATAGAGGCGCATACGGTAAAAATTACTCGAGATGCGGAGCTCACTTTAGATGACGATGTAAGTAAGTCGTTCATGGAAAAAATTCAGAAAGGTCTGATGGAACGCCGTGAAGGGGACCCTGTACGTTTCGTGTATGATCGAAATATTTCAGATAAAACGCTGAATGTATTAGTCGATGGTCTCGGTATTTCTGAGTTCGATGGACTCATTGCGGGCGGGCGTTACCACAATAAAAAGGATTTAATGCGCTTCCCAAATGTGGGCGATAGTTCTTTAGAGCATGAAAGATTACCTGCTATACCTCATCCAGCACTCGAAGAAGACCGGAGTATTATCGAAGTATTGCGGAAGCAAGATGTGTTGCTCTTTACTCCGTACCACGATTTTGGAAAAGTGATTCGCTTGTTGCGAGAGGCAGCTATTGATCCTAAAGTGCGCGTGGTAAAAGTTACGTTGTATAGGCTGGCCAGTCAGAGTCGTATCATTTCGGCTTTAGTAAATGCTGCTAAGAATGGAAAAGATGTTACGGTATTTATTGAGCTTCAGGCGCGGTTCGATGAAGCGAATAATATCAAATGGACAAACATGCTTCGCGCTGAGGGAATTAAGGTAGTCAGCGGGGTTCCGGGATTGAAAGTACATTCAAAATTGACATTGATTCGCCGCGATGAAGGATTGGAAAAGTTGGTGGATTATTGCGTAGTGGGAACAGGGAATTACCACGAAGGGACTGCAAAGGTCTATACAGACTATCATTTACTTACTTCTCAGAAACGGATTACCAAAGAAGTCAGAAAGGTCTTTACATTTATAGAGTCACCGTATAAGCAATACAATTACAAGCATTTAATGGTCAGCCCGAACAGCACTCGGGAAGGAATTTATAAGCTGATTGATCGAGAAATCGCACATGCAAAGTCAGGCCAGGAAGCTAAATTCTGGGTGAAAATAAACAGTGTTAGTGATCACGGTATGATTGCGAAACTATATGAAGCAAGCGCTGCAGGAGTGTCAATTCGCATGGTAGTGCGCGGCATTAACTGTATCGATTTCAGCGATTCGACGCTCAGTGGAAATATTGAGGCCGTAAGTATTGTGGACCGGTTCCTAGAGCATACGCGTGCTTTTTGTTTCTATAACGCTGGTCAACCTGAATATTTTATTTCTTCTGCGGATTGGATGACTCGAAATTTAAATAGACGGGTAGAGGTTACGGTCCCTATTTACGATGAAAAAATTAAGCGTCAATTGCGAGATCATTTCGAAATTCTTTGGAAGGACAACACAAAATCACGACTTTTCGATTCGAATCAATCCAATGCCTACCGAAAACTTAACGGACCTAAAATCCGGGCGCAATTGGATTTGCATTCCTACGTTAAGAAGCAGCTTTTAAAAGGTTAAATCAATTTTTATGATCGTTACCAAACTCGGAGCTATTGATATAGGTTCAAATTCCGTTCGTTGTCTTGTAGTTAACGTAGTATACAAGGACGGTTATACCTATTATCGCAAAGCGGGAATGGTACGGCTTCCCATCCGTTTGGGTCAAGATGTTTTCGAACATGGTAAAATTAAAAGCAAGACCAAAAAGCGCTTTATTGAAGGCATGAAAGCCTATGCCCATTACCTCAAGGTCCACGATGTGGTAGATTTTCGAGCAGTAGCCACTTCCGCCATGCGCGAAGCTATTAATGG
>CATAQZ010000143.1 GCA_949487015.1 Flavobacteriales bacterium UBA4585 | reverse complement strand
CACGGTCGTATCTACTACCGCATGTTCTTGCCCATTGACAACGCCCATCCAAAGAATACCCAGAAGCACAGTTAGCAGTTTCTTCATCGCGCTTTGTTCTTTAAAAATTGGAGCAATGGGGGAACGAAATCTTGACGATCATCCAGCGAGATATAACCGGCGCCGGCGCTGCGTGTAAAGTTCTTAAGGAATTGGCTGTAGTTCTCGTGCCTTTTGGCAAGTGCTTCGCGGAATTTGCGCCCGCCTGAACGTACCCATTGCACCGCTCCGGTTTCGGAATCGGCCAGTGGAACTAATCCAATTCTCGGCAGCGCCACCTCTTTGGCATTGAAGGTATTTATGGCGCACAAATCAAAGCGCTTGGCGGCAATTTTAAAATTGCGGTCAGGAGCACTGTCCAGGTAATCACTCAACACAAATACTATACTGTGTCTTTTTTGCACCTTCAACAGGTGAGCCAAGGCACCCTCTACATCCGTTCCTTGAGTGGTGGCTTCAGTTTCCAGAATGCTTTTAATAATACGCATGACATGGAGCTTTCCTTTCTTCGGTGGGATGACTTTCTCTACTTTCCCACTGAATAAGATGAGTCCAATTTTATCGTTGTTGCCCATCGCACTAAAGGCTAAAGTCGCTGCGATCTCTGTGATCATATCGCGTTTCGAGCGCTCGTCCGTACCGAAATTGGTAGAGCCGCTGATGTCAATAACCAGGAAGAGCGTCAATTCGCGTTCTTCTTCAAAGACTTTGATGTATGGACTCCTTTTGCGAGCGGTTACGTTCCAATCAATGCTGCGCACATCATCACCGCTTTGGTAAGGGCGCACTTCTGCAAAGCTCATACCGCGTCCTTTGAATGAACTTTGGTATTCGCCTGAAAAGAGCTGGTCGCTCAATCGGCGCGTCTTTATTTCAATGCGCCGAACTTTTTGCAAGAGTGTTACAGCATCCACCGAATTAAGGAACCATTAAGGTGTTTAAGATTTCAGTCACGATGTTTTCAGTGCTCAGCTCTTCTGCTTCCGCCTCGTAGGTAAGGCCAATTCTATGACGCAAAACTGCTGGAGCTACTGCGCGAACATCATCCGGCGTTACAAAACCTCTATGACGCAAGAAGGCATGACATTTGGCAGCTTTTGCGAGTGCAATAGAGCCGCGCGGTGAAGCGCCAAAGCTGATCTTGTTGCGCAAGGTCCCGAGCTGGTAATTCTGCGGTTCGCGGGTAGCGAAGACAATATCGAGAATGTAGTTTTCAATTTTTTCGTCCATATAGATGCGCTCAATAAAACCGCGCGCACGGACGATCTGCTCTAAGCTTACTACGGCATTGAGCTCTTCGAGTGCACCGCTCATTTGCTTGCGCATGATGTTCAGCTCATCGCTTTTCGTTGGGTAGCCTAGGGTTACTTTTAAAAGGAATCGGTCCATTTGCGCTTCCGGCAGTGGATACGTCCCTTCTTGCTCCACAGGATTCTGTGTAGCCATTACGAGAAACGGCTTCGGCAGCGGGTAACTTTCTTCTCCTATGGTGACCTGGCGCTCTTGCATCGCTTCAAGCAGGGCGCTTTGCACTTTCGCAGGCGCACGATTGATCTCATCTGCTAAGACAAAATTGCTAAAAATAGGCCCTTGCTTGGTTTCGAACGCATGGTCCCTCATGTTGTAGATCTGCGTGCCGATGACATCCGATGGGAGCAAGTCTGGCGTAAACTGTACCCTTGAAAAACTTCCGCCTAGGGTTTTACTCAAACTGTTTATTGCAAGGGTTTTGGCTAGCCCAGGTACTCCCTCTAAAAGGATGTGTCCGTTAGCGAGCAGCCCAATGAGTAGCCCTTCTACCATGCCGTTTTGTCCTACTATAACCTTGCGTAATTCACTTTGAATGAGATCGATAAATGCGCTCTCATTTTTAATCTCTTCGTTTAATGCGACTATATCTGGTGCACCTTCCATAGGTTGTGTTTTTTAATGCTGTTCAAAAGAATAAAAAGCTGCGAAATTCAGCCGTTAAAAGAGGGTTAAAATAGACTCGAATTGGGCTATTCCGTTAATTTTATGATTGTCCCATCCACTATTCCGTAGTACGTCCCTGGTACTTTTAGGGGATGCTGGCCAGTAAATGTGCCGAACGCAGGTAAAACGCAGAGCCATTGGTTCGAATAAAAGGCCTTAATTCTGGCACGTGAACGTCCTTTTCCGCGCAAAGCTACGCCAGGATGTAGATGTCCGCAGACTAGAAAAACATCTTTAGCGAGGGTGGGGAACCTTTGCTGAGCGGCCGCAATCGTGAACGGCGTATCCGTATCAAAATCTGAACCCGGCGGCTCGTGCAAACAAACAAGCGGCCCCACTTGCCATTGATCTACCACGGTAAGCTGCTTCCATTCGGGTAGGTCAAAATCGTGATTGCCTTTGACCAAGATAAAGGTATGTTCTGGGTGTGCATTTAATAAAAGCTGTAGCGATTGCGTTTCTTTATTTTGAAGACCGTGAAAAACATCGCCTAAGAAGATGACCGTAGCGGCGGGATGTGCGGCAAAGGCACTGGCCAATTGGTCTAAATTCTTCTTGTGTAGACCCTGCGGCGCAGGAATACCCGCTTTTCGAAACACACCCGATTTCCCTAAATGAACATCGGCAATCAGTAGGGAATGGAACTCCGGTATATAGGCAGAGCCATCGCCATTTAAGCGCAGCAATGTATCACCGAAGCGTACCTCAGTTCGTTGCATTATTATTTGAAAACGCTGCGTTGAAAAACAAAAAGTAGACCCACCCCTGTAGAAATGGAGACATCTGCTACGTTGAAGATAGGACGGAAGAAAGTAAAAAATTGGCCGCCCCAGATCGGGAGCCATTCCGGCAACTCACCCGCGTAGATTGGGAAGTAGAGCATATCTACTACGCGTCCTTGGAGCATTGGAGCATAACCACCAGCTTCGGGAAGAAAAGTCGCCACTTTGCCTATGGATTCCGAAAAGATTACACCATAATACAGGGAGTCTAACACATTGCCTATGGCACCGGCAAGAATGAGGCTAATGCCCCAAGTTGCAACACTGGTCGCTCCGGATTTTATAGTGTTACGCAACCACCATATAATGCCACCAATTGCGGCTATTCGAAAAATGGTAAGTGCCAGTTTACCGGCTACACCACCCCATTCAAGCCCGAAGGCCATTCCAGGATTTTCTGTAAAATGAATGTAAAACCAGGAAGTGATTTCATGACTTTGGCCTAAATACATCGTCGATTTGACCCACAACTTCGTGGCTTGATCTACAAAAAGCACCCCTAAAACTATGAGTAGTGCTTTTCTCAACGCTGGTTTAGTTTCGCTTCCATGCTTAAAGTAGCATGTGGAACCAATTTTAATCGTTCGGCATCAATCAACTTGCCCGTTACGCGACAAACGCCGTAGGTTTTGTTTTCGATACGGATTAAAGCATTTTTCAGATCACGAATGAACTTTTCTTGACGGGTGGCTAGTTGCGAATTACGCTCTTTGCTCATCACTGAAGAACCTTCCTCAAAGGATTTGAACTGCGGTGAAGTATCGTCTGTACCGTTGTTCTTATCGTTCGCAAATTGCTCGCGCAACAGATCTAAATCCTGTTCAGCTTTTTCTATTTTTTTCTGAATGATGGCTTTGAACTCTGCAAGTTCAGCATCACTGTATTTACTTTTATTCTCTTCAGCCATAGTTTCTTATATTTAAAGGGTTAGGCTTTCTGGGTCTAGGAAAGGCTCGAAAATAAACTATTTCTTGAAAATAGAAACATTAATTTTTTCACCCTCAATTTCAACAGTTTCACCCGCATTATTGCCAAAAGTGATGGCATCTGCAAGTACCTCGTCTTTAATGTACGCTATAAATGGTGTAATGCCTAATTCTAACGAATCGGACCCTTCTATTTGTACATCAATTCTATCTACTACGTCTAAACCGCTCGATTTTCTCAAGTTCTGTAGGCGGTTGACCATTTCACGTGCTAAGCCTTCATTGCGCAGAGCATCAGTTAGCGTTGCATCAAGGGCAACAGTTAAACCGTCACTAGTAGCTACGAGCATTCCAGGAATATCTTCCGTCACCACTTCTGCATCAATCAAATCAACACGTACTGTTTGGCCTTGATCTTCGAATTCCACAAAACCCCTGTTTTCAAAGGCATCAACGGCTGCACTGTCCATAGCTTGAAAATAGGTCTTCACCGCTTTCATGTGGCGTCCTACCTTAGGTCCTAATGCTTTAAAATTAGGTTTGACCTTTTTCACGAAGACACCGGCATCTGGTGTAATCACTTCAAGCGCTTTTACGTTCACTTCTGCGAGCAAAATGGATTGAATGCTTTCAAGCAATTCTCTATCACCTTCGTTTAGCGCAGGCACTAAAACACGTGCAAGTGGCTGTCGAACTTTGAGGTTCTCTTTCTTACGGATCGAGAGGACCATGGAGGTTAACTGGCGTGCAAGATTTATTTTCTTCTCTAATGGGGCATTTACAGCGTGCGCATTTACTGTAGGGAAGTCTGAAAGGTGCACGCTGGTTTCTCCGGTTTTGGCAATTCCTTTATGGAGATCAGTGTACAATTGGTCCGCATAGAACGGGGCAAGCGGCGCCATGAGTCTACTCAACGTTTCTAAACACGTCCAAAGCGTTTGATACGCGCTTATCTTATCTGCTTCGTATGCGCCTTTCCAAAAACGACGGCGGCCTAAGCGTACGTACCAATTCGAAAGCTTTTCCGTTGTAAATTCTTGAATGGGTCGGAATGCTCGGGTGGGTTCAAATGCTTCCATACCGTCCTCCACTTTGGCTATAAGACTGTGAAGTTCAGATAAAATCCACTGGTCCATTTCTGGACGCTCGTGTAGCGGAATATCTGCTTCTTCATAGCGGAAACCGTCGACATTCGCGTACAAGGCAAAGAAGGCGTAGGTGTTGTGCAAGGTGCCGAAGAATTTTCGACGAACCTCCTGCAATCCTTCCATATCGAAGCGCAAATTATCCCAAGGGGCAGCGTTCGTCAATAAATACCAGCGCAGTGCATCCGCTCCATATTCGTCCATCGTGGTGAACGGATCAACAGCATT
>CATAQZ010000142.1 GCA_949487015.1 Flavobacteriales bacterium UBA4585 | reverse complement strand
GTAATGACGATGTCGTCCTCTATGCGAATACCTAAGCCTTCTTCGGGGATGTAAATTCCCGGCTCTACCGTGAATACCATACCCTCTTCCACGGGGATGGTCCACAACCCATAATCGTGTACGTCCAATCCTAAGTAATGACTGGTTCCATGCATAAAGTACTTCTTGTATGCGGGCCATGCGGGATCTTCATTGGCGACATCTTCTGCTGAGATCAATCCCAAATCCAGAAGTTCTTTCGTCATTAATGCGCCAACTTCTTTGTGGAAAACCTCGAGCATAGTGCCGGGGCGAAGTAAGGCTATTGCACCTTCGTGAACCCTTAGCACTGCATTATATACTTCTTTCTGGCGTGCTGTGAATTTTCCATTAACAGGGAAACAGCGCGTGACATCACAAGTGTAGTTGCCGTATTCAGCACCCACGTCGAACAAAACTAGATCACCGTCATTGCATTGCGCATTGTTTTCGATGTAATGCAAGACATTGGCGTTATTCCCTGCGGCAATGATGGGTGTATATGCAAAACCTCGGCTTCTATTGGTAAGGAATTCGTGCATGAATTCAGCTTCCAGTTCGAATTCCCATATCCCGGGCTTTAAAAATTTCAGCACACGCTTGTACCCCTTAGTCGTAACCTCGGCGGCAATGCGCATGACTTCCAGTTCATGTTCACTTTTCGTCCCGCGAATACGATGTAAGATGGGTTGACTGCGCTCATATTCGTGTCCTGGATAGTTTTCTTTCAACCACTTATTCATTCGATCTTGACGCATCTCCGTTTCCACGTGAGCACGGAGGTGCTCGTTTCCGTTGATGTAAATGCGTTCCGCGTTTACTGCCATCTCGTTAAATACGCGTTCAAATTCCGACAACCAGAATACCGATTGAATCCCGCTAATCTCGAAGGCTTCTTCTTTACTGTATTTGGCCCCCTCCCAGACCGCAATGTGGTCATTGGTTTCTTTCAAAAACAGCACTTCACGAAGATGCTCTTTGTGTGCATCAGGGAATAATACCAGTATACTTTCTTCTTGATCGGCACCGCTTAGATATAAAATATCACTGTGTTGTTTGAACGGTAAATGTGCATCCGCAGAGGTTGGGTACATATCGTTCGAAGTAAATATGGCTATGGCATTAGGCTTTAAATGCGCTGTAAATTTTTTGCGGTTTTCAATAAAAATGGAGCTGTTGAGTTTGTGGTAACGCATGATAGGTATGGACTATATTAATTTAGAATAGTTCTATGAGTGATTTGTATCACAATCTTAGATAAACCAAAGTCTGTGATGTAAATTTGTTGAGTCAAAATTAGGCTATTAAACTTTAAATTGCTCATGGCAACAACTTCTAAAGGGCTTTTTGGCTCTTCTTTAGCACGAAAGTACTGGATGGCAGTATCCGGACTTTTTCTTTGCACCTTCCTCGTAGGCCACTTGTTAGGGAATCTTCAGCTTTTTGTATCTGGCGAAGAAGGCAAGTTAGCTTTCAACGAATACGGTCACTTTATGACTACTTTTCCAGTAGTCAAGATTCTTTCATACATTACTTATGGTGCTATTTTCTTGCACACTGTTGATGGGATTATGCTTGCGCTTCAGAATCGCGCTGCACGCCCAGTGGGTTATGTAAAAGAAAAGCAATCGGCAAACGCCTCGTGGGCATCGCGCAAGATGGCCCTTCT
>CATAQZ010000141.1 GCA_949487015.1 Flavobacteriales bacterium UBA4585 | reverse complement strand
GCCGATATGAATGTTGCTAAGAAAAAAGCGCTGAGTAATGCACGTACTGAGCTCGCTGGAATGGTAAACAGTACCATGAAAGTTGTGGCCGATAACTATGTGAAGAGCATGGAAGTCAACAACGTTGAAGAAGTGTTGGAGCGTTTCGAAGAAAACTCACGCACGGTAATCAATGAACGCATCAGTGGTGCTGTAGTAGTTTGTGATCGTGTGACTCAAGTGCAGTCTAGCGGCAAGTTCAAATATTACATTGCCATAGAATTGGACGGAGAGAAAATCGTTAAGAATTACTACAAAGCGCTATCGAAGAACGATAAGATCATGGTTGATTACAACTATGAAAAGTTCAAAGAGACCTACGAAAAAGAGATGGAACGCGCAGGTAGGTAATTACACGTACGCGTCAAGCAACTCAAGAATTATAGCGTCCCACGATCTGCTCTCGAGCAGATCGTGGGATTTTTTTTGCGCGAGGTTTCCGTTGAGTGCCGCGGATATTAGAGGCACAGCTGCCTTTTTATCTGCCATCTGAATGGGTGTGCCTATTGGGGCGAGTGTTTCATTCATATCTGCAACGTCATTGTACAATACATGCATACCCTGTGAAGCGGCTTCCCAGCCCACCAGTGAAAAGGATTCGAAATGCGAGGGTATCATAAGTACGCGGTGCGAACGAAGCAAACGTTTAAGTTCGTCGCCAGCGGTATAGGGCAGGAATGATACGCTTGATCCGGCTTGATCAAGGCACTCATGGTAATACGTTTTCTGATTCGCATTGGCATCACCCACAACCGTAAGTGGCCAATTGTTTTCAGTAGCCCATTTGATCATGGTTTTTTGATTCTTCAGCCATTCTAATCTGCCTAAAAGCAATAAGCCTTCACGTTTTTGGCGCTGCTCAAAGGGCGCTAGAAACGATGCGCCAACACCAAGCGGTACCGTCTTAACTGCACAACGCAGGGGTCCAAAGTCACTTTCTATGCGTTGCGCCTCACTTTTGGAGGAGGTGATTAACAGGTCCGTTAATCTTAGGAGTCCACGCACGCAGGATTTTTGGCCGTGTGCCAGGAACAATATGCCTGGGAATCGGTCACTGCCGTTGAGTGCACGCGCTAGGGTTTTTGCATATTCTAAACCGTGCTTGCCAAACAGTGAATATAACCGTGGGAAGCGCTGCTGGTCTGCAAGACTGTAATCGACATAAATACTGCTGAGAATCTTCTTGCCTTTGAACGATTTAAAATAAGGCATCAGATCCGCCGGTCTCCCAAGGTTGAACCCGTGAAGTACAGTGGCTGAAAGGGGCAGGGGTTGACCTGCGGTAAGGATGGTCGCTTCGTGCCCACAGCGGCGCAATGCAGAAGCCGTTTCCTCCACTTGCACTGTATCGCCTCCGGGCTGTGTATACAGGGTTTTTCGTGCCAGAAGCACTACATGCATTATTCGGCGATCATATTGTGTGCTTCTAATACGTCGAGGACATCATCAACATCTACATCATCAGAAAATGTCAATGGTTTATTTGGAAGCGCAGTATCCACACTCCAGTTTCCTTCGCCGAGCAAAGCATTAAGGTCCGATTGTACTTTGGCGATACAGCCGCCACAATTGATTTTTGAATCTAAGGTCATTGTAAGGGTTTTTTATGAAGTCGTAGTGAGTTAACCACTACGCCCAAGCTACTAAAACTCATGGCAATACTTGCCATCATTGGGGTTAATTCTAATCCGAGTGGGGCGGCCAGCAGACCTGCTGCGATAGGAATGGCGATAAGATTATAGCCGAAAGCCCACAATAAATTGCCTCGAATGGTTTGCATGGTCAGGGCACTCAGTTTGAAATAGTGTGCCAATTGCGGTAATCCTTCTCGCGTTAAAACCACAGCAGCACTTTCTTGCGCAACCGCAGTTCCGTGGGCTAGGGAAACACCTACATCGGCGGCATTCAGCGCAATACTATCATTGATCCCGTCGCCAAGCATTAGGGTTCGGCCTTGCTCTTGGTACGCCTTTACCAAATCTACCTTATCGTGCGGCTGTAATCCGCCGTGGTACTTCACTATACCCAAAGCTTTGGCCGTCTTTGCAACCGCTTCTTCCACATCTCCCGATGCGATAATGGGGGTGATGCCACGTTGCTGTAGTTCCCGTATTAATAGCGGTGCATCAGGATGCAAGGTATCTTCAAAGGATACTAAGGCAATGAGACCTTCTTCGCTAAAGCAGAGGGTGTGTGTATAGGGTGCGATCGGAGGGGGCGTACCTGTAACTTCAGTGAAAAATTGTCCCGAGCCTATGTAGTACTGGTGTCCATCAATCTTTCCTTGAATGCCTTTACCTGGAACTGCCTTAAAACGCTTCACCGGAGGTAATCCATCGATAGTTCCAAAGTAGGTAGCTAAGGCATGATTGAGCGGATGCGTACCCTTTTCATTCAAGGCTGCCACGATGGAACGCGATTCCTTGTCGCTCCAGTCAACCCCTGTAACCACGGGTTTTCCTAGGGTGAGTGTCCCGGTTTTATCGAGAATCGCAAATTTTACTTCGCCGGCCAATTGCAAGGCCGCAGCGTCCTTGATCAACAATCCATTTTTACTACCTATTCCAGTTGCCGCCACTACTGCCAGTGGTGTGGCTAATCCCAATGCGCATGGACATGCGATGACGAGCACATCAACGGCATAGACCACTGCCTTCTGCGAATCAAAGCCAAAATACCACACTAACCCGGTAAGCAAACTCAAACCTAAAATAGTAGGCACAAACACCTTAGATATGCGATCGGTTAATGCTTCAATAGGGGCTGCGGTGCCCTGTGCATCCACAACAGCATCGATAATGCCGCCCAAAGCACTGCTTCGTCCTGTATGAGTCACGCGTACCAGCAACCCTTCATGGCCGTTCATGGTACCTGCCCAAACTTTCGATCCAATTCCTTTTTCCACCGGAATAGGTTCCCCGGTAAATGTGCTTTCATCGATGGTGCTGTTGCCTTCGACGACCTTTCCGTCTACCGGCACGCGTTGTGCGGGTGGAATCCATACCAATTGGTCCAATTCCAGCGATTCAACCCCGACCGTTCGCTGCACACCTTCATCCACCAAAATAGCCTCATTGGGCTGTATAGAGAGGAGCGCAGTTAATGCTTTACTGTTCGATAACTTTCCACGGTCTTCCAAAAGCTTACCGATGAGTATAAAATAAATAATCAAGCCTGCACTTTCGAAATAGACCTGTTCGTGCCTGCCCATAGCCCAACCCACTATAGAATAGCCGAAAGCAACTAAGGAGCCTAAACTCACTAAAGTATCCATATTCGTGCTGCCCATTTTAGCGAGTGCAAAAGCCTTCGCGTGAATGTTCCTTCCGAAGTACATGCTGAGCGCGGTAGCTAGTGAAAATTGGAGTACAATGCTCCAATTAGCATGCATGTGCATCATGCCCACAATGAATAAGGGAACGGCAAGGGCTGAAGCAGCAATCAGTTCATTGCGTTTGCGGTCTACCGCTTCTTTTTGATGCTTTATCCGCGTTCGTGGACTGATGTAGCTGGTCGTTAGTTCGTACCCTGCTGCAGTTAAACTTTTTTGGAGTGCAGAAACATCTAAAACGTCTGTATCTATCGTCGCTTTAAAGCTGCCGCTGGCATAGCGAACCTGCACGTGTTCCATACCGGGCGTGCCTGTGGCAATGCTGTGCGCACTGTGTGCACAGCCTGCACAAGTCATTCCAGATAATGCCCACTGTATTTGCTCTTTTGCCATGGTTCAAAGGTAGGTATTGCGGATGGTAAAAAGTATCTTTGAACAAACGCATAATTTGTTAAGAGCTCCATGAATCCACTTATAGATTTTCCGTCCACACCGCACGAAGCTTTAGCTTTCGACCGCATCAAGCCCGAACATTTCTTGCCGGCATTGGAGCATTGGATCCAGGTTGCTAAAGAACGTCAAGCAGCCATTGTGGCCAATTCTGAATCCCCCACCTTCGAGAATACTGTGGCCGCATTAGAATTCTCCTCCTTAGAATTAAATAAAGTGAGCAGCTGTTTTTTCAACTTAAATAGTGCCGAAACGAACGATGCCATTCAGGAAATCGCGCGCGAATTTTCACCGAAATTGACGGCATTTAGTAGCGAGACGTTATTGAACGAACCGTTGTTCCGACGTATTCAAAGTGTTTACGAATCGGGGCAAAATCTGGATACCCCGGAAGCACAGCGCTTGCTCAATGAAACCTATGAAAGTTTTGTCCGCAACGGTGCTGCACTCGAAGGTGAGGATCGCACACGACTGACGGTTTTAAATGAAGAATTAAGCACATTGTCATTGACCTTCGGAGAGCATGTCTTAGCAGAAACAAAAGCGTTTCAGTACCATACTACAGCCGCTCAGGACCTTCAAGGATTGCCAGAAGATGTGATTGAAGCTGCGGCTCAACAGGGACAGCAGCAAGGTAAAGAAGGCTATGTCTTAGGTCTAGATATGCCTACCTACATGGCTGTTATGAAATATGCCGACCGTTCAGAATTGCGTGCTCATTTTTACCAAGCATATGGTTCGCGCGCCGCAAAGGAGAACGAAAATAACAATGAACAGGTCATCAAAGATGTGGTCAATAAACGCATGGAGCGGGCCCAATTACTCGGGTTCGATTCTCATGCCCAGTTGACTTTGAGCAAGCGTATGGCGAAAACCCCGCATACCGTTTTGAACTTTTTAGATCATTTACTGGAGGTAGCTAAGCCAGCGGCAGAGCGGGATTTAAAGGCTGTATCAGACTTTGC
>CATAQZ010000140.1 GCA_949487015.1 Flavobacteriales bacterium UBA4585 | reverse complement strand
CGGGGGAAGATCCAGTGTTCCTCGCACTTGAAGGTGTAGATGAAGAAGCGCTAGAAAAACAGTTAAAAGCGCAGCTAAGAGATTGAATTAGTCCTCAAAAGAATATTCAAAAGTAGCAACATCCTCCTTGTACAACTCCTCAACTGCGGCAATCAATTCTGGCGTATAGTAATCGCGGTAATTTTTAGATTTGATTTTATCACCACGGCTGAATAGTAAATGTAGCAGAGATTCGGGTTGCTTCACAAACCTTCTACCAAACTTTCGAAGACCTGAAATTCCGCCTTTTTGAGTACTTCTATTTCTATGCGGTAGATTTTGAACAGGCATATTGAGGGCTTTACAGACTTTAGCGAAATCGGTTTGTAAGCTTTCAAATTTGCCTATGAAATCGGCTTTATTCTCTCCGTTTTCGTAAAAGAAATCATATTGTGGACCGTAAAACCAGCGCTGCTCTTGAATGAGTAGAGGCAGTTTAGTGATCACAAATTTTTCAAAAGACATCAGGTGCTGATGACCATGAAATTTATAAAAGGATACCGCTCGAGACCAAGGGTTACGTACAAATCCGAATTTATAATATCGATCAAAGTCCTGCTGGGAGACAAAGTGATACCGAACATAATCTACTGAATGTAAATGTGCTAAACGTGGCGGACCTATTTTATCCGCGGCATTAGGTGCCAATAATAGCGGTAAACGCTCCTCCCACTTTAACCCGTGAAGATTAAGAAAAAAAGCTTCTACACTTTGGCCCGCAGCTTTTGGGACATGTATAAATAGGGTTTTGTATTTGTGGGAAACCATTGGCTAAAGGTAAATAACATTAGGTTCTGATAAACGCAACGATAACCTGTTATAGTAAACCGGAATTGCGTGCAATAATTAAATCTTCCGGGGTGTTTACCTCAGGAACGGCATGCGGCACCATAGCAACGTCAATGGCATATCCGTGATGTATAAAATCAAGTTGTTCGAGAGACTCCTGAATGGCTAAATCTGAACGAAAATCGCCTTCATAGTCAGTGGCAAAGGATCTCTTGTAGGCATATAGCCCCAAATGGCAGAGCTTACTTTTCGCTGGAACCCCAGCAACCGAATACGGGATGGGATACCTACTAAAATAGACTCCTTCGCCCTTCTTATTTCGAATGACCTTTACCGTATGCTCGTCCTTCTCCCCGGATTCTTCATAAGCGACGGTCGCGACGGGATTCGTATTTACCGCCTCTACTACTGTTTTAAGATAGGATAACGGTAGAAAGGGTTGATCTGCTTGTAGATTCACCACAACGTCCCAATCGCCTTCAACAGTTTTGGCGGCTTCAAAGACACGAGCACTGCCACAAGGATGCTCAAAGGAAGTGGGTATGGCGGCTATTCCACGCTGTTCACACAACTCAAGAATTTCAGGATTCGGTGTAGCAACAAAGACATTCAAAAAGACACCCGAGCGTTGCGCGATGTGGTACACACGTTCAAACATGAGCATGCCTTGAATATCCGTAAGTATTTTATTCGGAAATCGCGTAGATTCTAGGCGAGCGGGAATGATACAAATTGCTTTAGCCATGGATATCGTAGAATTGGACCACTCCTTTTAATTGTTGCGGTGAACCCACCAATACGGTCACTATTTTCCTTTCACGGAATAAACGATCCATCTCGCTTAACCCCATATTTTCATCTATAAAAATTGGAGTTTTAGAACCCATATCGCGTGCGAACAACGCATGATGATTTTGAGTCGTAGCCATTGCACGGCGTATATCTCCATCGGTAATAACGCCTTGAATGTTTGTTGAAGTACCCACTCCTACAAGTCCTAAACGACCCTCAGAAATACGCAACAATACTTCGTTTAAATTCGCCTCCGGCGCCACGAGTGGTACGTCAGTTAGCATCACATCTTTCGCTTTGGTCAAAAGACTACGGCCCAATGCCCCACCGGGATGGAATTGGGCAAAATCGTCTTTCGAGAATTTCTTCAACTCCATCAATGCTGCACAAATGGCATCACCCATAACCAACGCTGCAGTAGTACTCGTAGTTGGTGCTAAATTTAAAGGACAGACTTCTTTATCTACTTTACACTCCAGATGAACCGTCGCAAAACTCGCGAGCGAGCTGTCATTAGAATGAGATACCCCGATGACTTTTTTACTACGACTGTATTTCAAAAGGTTGAGAAGTTCAGGCGTCTCTCCTGAGTTCGACAAAGCGAATAGTACATCATTTGCTTCGATCATGCCTAAATCGCCATGGTAAGCCTCACCGGGATGGACGAAAAACGACGGTACTCCCGTACTAGAAAATGTTGCAGCAAGCTTTCGTGCAATAATTCCACTCTTCCCCATTCCAGTAAAGACCAATTTTCCGGACATACCAAGAATGAGCTCAACTGCCCTTTGATAGTCATTTGAATCCCTATGCGCTAAATCTAAAAGCGAATTTGCTTGAGCCTCAATAGACCGTATGATGAGTGCATTAATTTCCATGTATGCGTTTTAATACTTCTTTAAATACGCCTGCACCGCCCTTAGTTTTGAGCTGAACATCGCAAATTTCGAGCAACGCCTGCGCTGCATCATTCACGGCGTATAAATGGCCACACTCTGAACGCACCACGCAGTCGTTAGTATCGTCTCCTACGAACAGGGTTTCATGTACCGCGACGCCATATTGTTCGCGTAAAGCAGCCACAGCTTCGGCCTTATCGCCAATATTCATTTGACAGAAATCCAAGCCTAATTCTTCTGCACGTCGCAGTAAAGCTGCTGAGCCACGGCCACTAACCACGCCAAATTTGACACCTTCCGACATGAGCGCTTTAATCGCAGTACCGTCTTTCACATTGAATACTTTCAGCACCTCCCCTTCGGCCCCATAATAGAGCTTGCCGTCGGTGAGCACACCATCACAATCTGAAATGATCAATCGTATCATAGCAAGTCTTTAATCAAAGCTTCAAGATCACTGAGCTTAAGCATGTTAGGTCCGTCCGACAATCCTTGATCTGGATTTGGATGGGTTTCAATGAAGAAGGCATTCGCCCCCCATAGCTTCGCAGTTTTGGCGAAGAATGGTACATATGCGCGGTTGCCCCCAGTGGTCCCATCATTACTCTGCGTCTCTTGCGCACTGTGTGTACAGTCCATGACCACATGATCGGTTGATGCCGCAAGTTTCTGGATATTTCTAAAATCTACGACCAATTCACTCGGTCCAAACAAGGTGCCTCGCTCCGTCAACCAAATCTGGTCATTGCCTGTGGACTTCACCTTATCTACAGCGAATTGCATTTTCTCGGCATTCAGGAATTGGGCTTTTTTGATATTTACAATCTTCCCGGTTTTCCCTGCTTCAATCAACATGTCTGTCTGACGGCATAGGAAGGCGGGAATTTGTACCATATCCACGCGGTGACCGTATCCAGCAATCTGTTCTGGCGTATGAAAGTCAGTGGTAATGGGTAAACCAAACTCTTCACGAACAGCTTCAAGCATGGCAATGCCCTTTTCTATCCCGGGACCGCGGAAGCTACTCAAGCTTGTACGATTCGCCTTATCAAAGCTCGCTTTGAAGTAAATCTCTACGTTGAGTTCTCTTTTAATACGAGCCAATTCCCCTGCGACTTCTCGCAACAGCTCAGGGCTCTCAATCACACAGGGTCCAGCAATGATAGTCATGTAAGCAATCTTTCGTTGGGTGCAAGTATAAACGTATGCCTGCGGTATTACGTATCAAAAGTAGGGAAAGATGTGTGAACGCTTGTATTGTGGAGATTTTCTATTTATTCGCAATACTTGACAATCTCCCTCTCTAGGGGCTAACTTATCATATACGAAGTTGTGCAGCGTAAAGTATGGAGGAAAGGCCTTGGGCTATTTCGAATGTATCCCTACTCATTTCTCTTTAGAGGTGCGAGAAGCAAATAGAAAATCCAGGCGAACCAGGAGATGAACAAAACAGCTAGAATCCAGGCCAGCTTTTCATTGCCTGAGGTTTTACTTGAAGACAAGATCGAGAGAATGGGCAAGAACCAAAGAAAAATGATGATGCCTAAAAGAATTAGAGCGGTCAAGAGTTCCATAGCCGGGGTTTATGCTGG
>CATAQZ010000139.1 GCA_949487015.1 Flavobacteriales bacterium UBA4585 | reverse complement strand
TTTGGATAAAGCCAATTGTTCTTTGTGTTCTGTGATCCGTTCAAATTGGGACTTACCATGAGGTCGGGAATACTGTCGAAATCAATGTCCTCATAAAATGCCGCTGGAAAATACTCTATAGCTGTGGGTTGAACCAGCGGGTAGAGCGTATCCTTTGACACCATAAATGCACTGTCGATATGACCGCCGTTGTACGCCGCGACAAGGTTGGTGAAACTGACATCTCCAATAAGTACATCCTGAAGGGTATCTCCATTTAGGTTGAGTACTAGCAATGAGGAGCCGGCATGCATACCGCTCGAAGTCTTCTTACTGAATTCTAATTTTTGAACGCCCGCACAGCCGTTTAGAGTGAGGTCGTTGGAGCTGAGGTTTTCTTCGAATCGGCCCCAGCAGGTGGTATTCAGCTTAAAGTCGAGCGCGCAAGCGTTTAAACCTTCGTGCCAATTAATGGTAGCGCTCTGGCCAAAGGTTAATACGTCTAAATCCCCATCCCCATCGATATCCGAAATAGCGGGTATGTCGCTACTAAAGTTGTACAGATTAGTAGATGTGCTGCCTGCATTGGTTGTTAAATAGGGGCCGTTCAACGCCCAGGTGAATTGGACGGAGTCTGTGGTGCTGGTGTTTTCCCATACGCCCATTCCTCCTAAAACGTAAGCGAAAAGATCTTTCTTCCCATCACAATTGTAGTCTCTGAATAGTGCCCAATTTTTTACTGCAGGGAGCAATGATGCATATTCCGGTTTGCCGACCCAATTGCCGTTTTCAGCGATAAAGGTGATCCATCTGCCGCCCTGTCGGTCAAAGGCAACTAAATCTTCTACACCGTCTAAATTCAAATCGACTTTAGACCATTGTGGCAAATCCACCCCGCCCAAAAACGGAAAGGGTATGCTCGAACCTCCAGCATTTACTGTAGGTCCCGCCGTCCAGTCAAAATTTAATCGGTTGCTTTGACCATAACTCAGCAGGCCAAGAAGCAGAAAAACTAGGGGTAAAAAACAGGTCCTTCTCATACGTACTCAAAGATAGGATAAACTTAGATGCTCGCAGTTACAAAAAACTTTAGGTTAGGCACCTCGAACTGCCTATATTTGCGCGTTATTGAAAAACTGAAACAATCCATCAGGATGCAGAACAAAGGATTAATTACCGTTTTCGCGATTGCACTAGGTCTGGCTTCATTATACCAGCTCTCGTTCACATGGGTCGCGAACAACGTCGCTAGCGATGCAGAGTCATTCGCCGCAGGAGATGCAAATGTTAAGTCGGCTTATCTCGACAGTATGATGTCGCAAGAGGTCTACCCAGTACTCGGGTTTACCTACGGCGAAGTGAAGAAAAAGGAAATGAACCTTGGTCTTGACCTCAAAGGGGGGATGAATGTCATCCTCGAAGTGAGCGTAAAAGACGTTTTGAAAGGTTTAGTGGCAAATGCCCAAGATCCACGCTTCACTCAAGCTATTGCGAATACTGACGAAGCGCAAAGTCAAGGTCAAAACAACTATCTAAACACGTTCTTTGCGGAGTTTGATAAAATCAGCGCCGAAACCGGTGGCGGTTTGTTGTTGAGCGACGCTTCGCTTTTTGGTACGCCCGAAATGACGGATAAAGTAGGTTTCAATGCCGCAAACGATGCCGTACAGGCGGAAATTCGTCGCGATGTTGAGGCTGCGATTGCTAACGTATTTACTGTTTTGCGTGCGCGTATCGACCAGTTTGGTGTTGTACAGCCGAACATTCAGCGTCTAGAGGGTACCGGACGTATTTTAGTGGAACTACCGGGTGTTAAAGATCCGGCGCGTGTTCAGAAACTATTACAATCGACTGCGGAACTGCAGTTCTGGAACATGTATGAAGGTGCAGAAGTACTTCCTTTCCTTGTTTCTGCGAATGACAAACTGCGCGATATCGTTGAAGGCGAAAAAGCGACAACCGAAACTGTTGACGAAACGCCAGATTTTAGTGATCTAGCAATCGAAGATGCTGAAGTTCCTGCGGATTCTGCAGCAACAGATTCCTCAGATGTGCTTTCTACGAACAACCCGTTGTTTGAAGTTTTCCGCCCTATGGTGAGTGAAACTGGAATGGCCATGCAAGGACCGCGTGTCGGATATTCACTTATTCGTGATACGGCAAAGGTTAACGCATTTTTGGCACGTCCAGAGATCGTTCAAATGATGAATCAAGAATTGCG
>CATAQZ010000138.1 GCA_949487015.1 Flavobacteriales bacterium UBA4585 | reverse complement strand
TCGAGCGAATTTATCATGCAAAAGTCCGATTTCGAATACCTACTTCCCGAACACCGCATCGCAACACACCCATTGGAACAACGCGATGCGAGCAAACTTCTTGTGTATCGCGACGGTAAGATTGCAGACCAACGGTTCTCAGAACTTCATGACCTCCTTCCTGAGAATTCCCAACTCATATTCAATAACACGAGGGTCGTTAAAGCGCGGCTTCATTTTACAAAGACCGAAGGTGCCAAACCCATCGAAGTGTTTTGTCTGGGGCCGTATCAAATGAGCGTTGAAGATAGCATGAACGCCACGCGCCAGATACAATTCGAATGTCTCGTTGGTAATCTTAAACGATGGAAAGATCATGCGCTACACCTGAATCTAGGTGACGGATTGGTCCTTACTGCAGAAAAAGGAATCCGCATAGGTCACGCTTTCGTTATTCATTTTAGTTGGAACAGCGACGACGCTTTTAGTAGGATATTGGAAATCGCTGGTAAAATCCCGCTGCCACCCTACATGAACAGGGATGCAGAAAATACAGATGTTGAGCGGTACCAAACCGTTTATGCAGCGAGCAACGGATCCGTTGCTGCACCAACGGCTGGGCTGCATTTTACCCAGAGGGTATTCGATCAGTTAACGTCGAACAATCACCAGTGGTTTGAAGTTACGCTGCACGTAGGCGCCGGGACCTTTAAGCCTTTAGACGATGGCGAAGTTGAAAAACACGAAATGCATTCAGAGGAATTGCTTTTGAGTCGCGATTGGCTCGAATGCTACCTCGCTCATAAAGGCACGAGATTCGCTGTTGGTACGACGAGTTTACGAACTTTAGAAAGCTGCCATTGGATAGGGGTGAAGATTTTGCAAGGCCAGCCTCTGGAAGATTTGGGGCAATTCGAAGCATACTCTTTAGACCACAACTACAGTACCGAAGAAGCATATTCTGCGCTTTTGGGCTATATGGAAACTCACGATATTCAATCGGCCGCCTTAAAAACACAGTTGATGATTAAGCCGGGCTATCGCATTAAATCTGTTAAAGGAATCATTACCAATTTTCATCAACCCGGCTCAACCCTACTTCTTCTAGTCAGCGCTGGAATCGGAAATCACTGGAAGGAGGTCTACCAATATGCCCTTGAGAAAGACTATCGATTCTTAAGTTACGGCGACTCTTCACTGCTGTATTTCGATTAAATGTTGATAGCATCTGTTTATCAACACGGTATATACATAAGTAGATTAAGGCCGTTATGAGCAAATGCGGTGTATTCTTTCGACGTATTGCTTAGTTCTCTCGCTGTGTTCCCATTCGGGCTTCGCACAACATATCCTCTTTTACAATGTAGAGAACCTATTCGACACCTTACACGATCGCGGTAAAAATGACCTGGATTTCACACCAACAGGAGCCTATGGATATGGAAGCCCTACTTATTTTCTGAAAATTCGACAGACTGCTCGCGCACTTCGGTCTGCGATGAACACTACAGATCATACCATCGATATCATTGCAGTTGCGGAAGTAGAAAACCGTTCAGTGCTCCTGGATTTAGCAAAGCACAAAGCGATTAAAAATTTCGGTCCCTGGCAAATTGTGCATTTTGATAGTCCCGACCACAGAGGTATAGATTGTGCCGCTCTTATCAATCTCAGCACTTCTCGGGTTATTCGGAGCGAACCCATTACCTATAGCTCACCACACTATAAAACTCGAGATGCCTTACTCTTAGTTACAAGAAGTGCATCTCAAAAAGACAGTATTGATTTAACCAGCGTCGTAGTTCACCTCCCCTCTAAAAGAGGGGGCGCATTAAAAAGTGAGCCTTTTAGAAAGATGGCTTTATCCGCAGTTATGGCTGAAATGGACTGTGATAGCGCACAAAACCAATTAATAATTGGGGATTTTAACGATTTATCTACTGCCGATTATTTTCAAAACAGCATCGACAGTGGCTGGACTGCCCC
>CATAQZ010000137.1 GCA_949487015.1 Flavobacteriales bacterium UBA4585 | reverse complement strand
TACTAACGGCAACGCTAACAGTACTTTTTTCATGCGCTGTGGTTTATGCTTAAAGGTCTAAGCCTTTCGTTTCCAAGTTTCGAAGGTAAAGGAATATTCGTGATTTTCGTCTGCAGGATGGTGCAGCGATGTAATGCATTCGAACGGACTTTTATCCCAATCTGGGAAGTATGCGTGCCCCTCCAATGTTGCGTGAACGACGGTAATTTCTAGGATATCCAGGTACGGGAGGGCCAATTCATAAATCTGTGCGCCGCCCACAATAAACGCGTCTGCTTCATCTTTCACCAACGCTAAGGCTGCTTCAAGACTTTGCACAGACTCACAGCCCTCCGCTTTAAAATCTGCTTGCCGACTGATCACAATATGACGGCGTTTCGGAAGTGGTCGACCGCCTAAACTGTCCCACGTCTTACGACCCATAATGATCGTCTTCCCGGCGGTATGACGCTTAAAGTGTTTCAAGTCATCCGGTAAATGCCAAATGAGGTCGTTGTCTTTACCTATGACGCGATTTTCGCCATAGGCGACGATAGCTTTCAATACCATTAAACAGCAACTTTACCCGCAATGTGCGGGTGTGGATCATAACCGACGATTTCAAAGTCGTCGTAAGTGAAATCGAAAATATTGGTGACGGCAGGGTTCAATTTTAATTGCGGCAGTGGGCGAAAATCGCGTGTCAACTGCAGTTCTAATTGTTCGATGTGGTTATTGTAAATGTGCGCATCGCCTAAGGTGTGGACAAAATCGCCTACCTCAAGATCACAGACCTGCGCGACCATATGAACCAGGTAAGCGTAAGAAGCGATGTTGAAGGGTACGCCGAGGAAGATATCAGCGCTGCGCTGGTACAATTGGCACGAAAGCTTGCCATCTGCCACGTAAAACTGGAAAAAGGCATGGCAAGGTGGCAAGGCCATTTGGTCCACAAAACCGACGTTCCATGCATTCACGATAATGCGGCGGCTGTTGGGGTTGTTTTTGATTTGATCAATAACCTGCTGGATCTGGTCCACAGCTCCGCCGTTCGGCGCAGGCCAAGAACGCCACTGGTAGCCATAAACGGGACCTAATTCTCCCCATTTTGCCGCAAATTCTTTATCCGTTGCAACGCGCTCGGCAAAACCGCGGATATCCTCTCCGGCAAAATCAGTACTGTTTTTATAGGCGGCATAGGGCCAATCGTCCCAAATACGAACCTTGTTTTGGGTCAAATATTCGATGTTCGTAGAGCCCTGCAAGAACCACAACAGCTCGTGCAAGATGCTCTTCACGTGCACCTTTTTAGTCGTTAGTAATGGAAAACCTTCCTGGAGATTAAAACGCATTTGATGACCGAAAACACTGAGTGTTCCGGTACCAGTGCGGTCTCCCTTCTGTACGCCTTCTTTCAGAACGCGATTGACAAGATCGTGGTATTGCTGCATGTAACAAAGATGGCTTTGTCGGAGGGAATTACCACGTACTAATGGAACGGGTTATTCACGGAGAAATCAACAAAAAAACCCATCCGCGAACGGATGGGTTTAAGGTGTGCCCCGGGCCGGGGTCGAACCGGCACGGACATTACTGTCCACAGGATTTTAAGTCCGGCGTGTCTACCAATTCCACCACCGGGGCTCCAACAAAAAACCCTCCCGTACAGGAGGGTCTCTGAGCGAAAGACGGGATTCGAACCCGCGACCCCGACCTTGGCAAGGTCGTGCTCTACCAGCTGAGCTACTTTCGCGTTCGGGACGGCAAATATACAGCAGGAATTATTACTTGCAATATTGCCTGCTATTTTTTCGAAACTTTTTCTTTTAGGGTATGCAATAGCATCAAAGCCTCTATTGGCTTGAGTTCATCGAGGTTCAACCCAATGAGTTCATCTGCAACCTCTTCGAGCTCTGGACGGTCGAGTGAAAAGAAATTTAATTGGCCATTTTCCGCGACTCCATCGAGCTGACTTTCGGAAGATCTATGCGCTTCGAGACCACCTAAAACTTGTGAAGCCCGATGCACTACGTACCCAGGGATACCTGCAAGTTTAGCCACATGAAGACCGAAGGAGTGTGCTGTACCGCCTGGCTTTAACTGACGCGTGAAGACGATGGTATCCTCGTGCTCTTCGGCGGCGACGTGGTAGTTGCGCACTTTAGAAAAGTCATGTGCCATTTCATTGAGCTCGTGGTAGTGCGTAGCGAAAAGTACCAAAGGTTGCGCAGGGTGTTGGTGCAGGTACTCTGCAATTCCCCATGCGATACTCACGCCATCAAAGGTTGAGGTTCCTCGGCCAATTTCATCTAGAATCACCAAACTTCTTGGACTGATATTGTTCAAAATGGTGGCGGTTTCATTCATCTCCACCATGAAGGTACTTTCCCCTTTACTGAGGTTGTCGGAAGCGCCTACACGAACAAATAATCGGTCCATGATGGGCAAACGGGCAGATTTTGCAGGAACAAAAGCCCCTATTTGTGCGAGAATTTGAATCAGTGCGGTCTGGCGCAACAGCGCACTCTTACCACTCATGTTGGGCCCCGTAATCATAGCAATGGCTGAGGCTTCCGCATTCATCTCCAGCGAATTGGCGATATACGGCTGGCCTTCCGGCAAAACCTTCTCAATCACAGGATGACGTCCTTTACGTATTTCCAATTCCTGAGTTTCGGTGAAGGTTGGTCGAACGTAATCGTTCTTTAAGGCCACCTCAGAGAAACAGAGCAACACATCCAATGTAGCCACCCAACGTGCACTGTGTAATAAGTCAGACACCTTAGCAGCTACTTGGGCCACTAGAGCCTCAAACAACTGTGTTTCAATGGCTTTTATTTTTTCTTCCGCACCCAATACCTCGACTTCGAACTTTTTTAATTCGTCGGTGATGTAGCGCTCGGCATTTACCAGCGTTTGCTTGCGGTGCCACTCTTCCGGCACTTTGTCTTTGTGCGAATTTCGCACTTCAAGGTAGTAGCCGAAAACGTTATTAAAAGCCAATTTCAAAGAAGGGATACCCGCAGCATCTGCCTCTCGAGCGCGAATGGCTTCGAGCGTGCCAGTAGCGTCACTCAACAATCCGCGCAACCGGGTCAGTTCTGCATCGTAACTGCTGCGTATACTTTCGCCTTTACCGATGATCACCACAGGATCTTCTACCAATGCCTCACGCAAGGTATTGCGCAGTTCAGGCACTAATGCTGGATCCTGTTCGGGGACCTCCAGTACATTTGACTGTACCAGTGTCCAAACCTCAGCGACGGTATCTAACGCTTGGCGTAATCGGGCCAATTCTTTGGGGGAAATACGTCCAGTGGAAACGCGACTACACAAACGCTCCATATCCGGAAGACCATTAAGTACCGTGCGCAATTGCTCACGAACTTCGGGCATTTCCAGCAATTGACTTATAGCCTCTTGGCGGGCTGTGATTTGATCTTTATTCAAGAGCGGAAGGCTCATCCATGTCCGCAATAATCGGCCACCCATGGGGGTACCGGTCTGATCTATAACATTCAACGTACTCACACCACCCGGACTGCTTGGGTAGAAGAGCTCCAGGTTCTGTACCGTAAAGCCGTCCAACCACATGAAATCTTCTAATGAAACGCGCGAAAGGGTGGTAATGTGGTTCAAGCTGGCCATTTCAGAACGCTTCAGGTGGTGCAAAATGGCACCAGCAGCTACTGCACCTGCTTCTCCTTGTTCTAGACCGTATCCAGCAAGGCCTTGAGTTTTAAAATGGGTAGTAAGTTGTTCGCTCGTATAATTAGATTCCCAAGCCCAGGCATCCACACCAAACAGGTAAAAATCGCGGTCTAATCTCAGCCGCAGATTCCTAGGCATATCTTTTGGGTGAATTACTTCTTTGGGCGCATACGTCGTTAGCGCATTCAAAATAGACTGTTCAGTTCCTTGCGCATAATGAAATGCCCCCGTAGAAATATCTACTATGGACAATCCCCATTGGCCCTTTACCGGCGGATATAGTGCTGCTAGGTAATTATGCTCTTTACCGCTGAGCAGATCGTTGTTTAGGTTGATTCCAGGCGTAATCATGTCCGTAACTCCTCTTTTCACGAGACCCTTCACCGTTTTGGGATCTTCAAGCTGGTCGACAATAGCTACACGGTGACCGCCTTTTACCAATTTAGGTAAATACGTCTGCAGGGCATGGTGTGGAAAACCTGCCAACGCCACTTCGGAAGCCGATCCATTAGAGCGCTTTGTGAGAATAATGTCCAATGTTTTTGACGCTTTTTCCGCATCGCTACCAAAAGTCTCATAGAAGTCACCCACGCGAAATAGCAACATCGCTTCTGGATGTTTCGCTTTAATTTCATCGTATTGACGCATCATTGGCGTCTGCTTCTTTGCCGGTTTTTTGGCCATTTACCCTTACTTTGTGTTCTCGTTCCAACGCAACTGTCGGAACTTCAAATGTAAGGGCTTCCGAGCGATGAGAAAACTTAGAAACAGTGAATTGGGCCGATTATCTCCCGAGGACTACAAAAAAGCGGAAAAAACACCGCTTGTCATTGTCAGCGATAATATACGCTCCATGCACAACATCGGCAGTCTTTTTCGCACTGCTGACTGCTTTCGAGTAGCGCACATTCACCTCTGCGGACTTAGCCCCATTCCCGGTCACCCGGAGATCGAAAAAACTGCGCTCGGCGCGACGGAAAGTGTGCCGTGGACGCAACATGAAAACACTCTGAATTGCCTTAAGCAGTTAAAGTCAGAAGGATACCGTATCGCAGCGCTTGAGCAAGCTGAAAATAGTATTGACCTAAGAGATTATGCGCCACAAACACCTACTGCCCTGGTCCTAGGCCATGAGGTTATCGGTGTTGCACAGGACGTTGTTGATGCCTGCGACGATGTAGTTGAAATCATCCAGTTTGGCACGAAACACAGCCTCAACGTCAGTGTCAGCGCTGGATTAGCGATCTTCGACTTACATCGAAAGTTAACTAGCTGAGTTTAGTGGGAACCGCTGTATCTGGACAAACTTCGAGCAGCGCAGTTATCGACTTATTTAAACGGGGATGCATCCATTCGGGATGAACCTCCTGCAGCGGCAAAAGCGTAAACCTGCGTAAATGCATGCGCGGATGTGGCAGTTCCAAAAGTGCTGTTTGCTGTACCATCGCATCGATGGAAAGAATATCAATATCAATCAATCGGTCTGCATAGCCTTCGGCCAAACGTTCACGGCCCAATTCCTGCTCCACCGCTAACAACCCCTGCATCAACACCTCCGGTTCAATCGCCGTATACAGCAGCAGCACTTGGTTGAAGTAAGAAGCAGTACTTTCGTACCCCCACGCAGGACTCTCATAGCGTGCGCTGGTGCGATGAATTTTACCAAATCGGCCAATAGATTCGATGGCTTTGGCAAGGTTTTCATGCTTATCACCTAAATTCGTTCCTAATAAGATCAATACCTCCTTCATGAAATCATTTTTCAGCACAGTACTCGCCGTTCTCACGGCACTCATTGCCTCCGTCTTATTCTTGTTCGGCTTGCTCGTTGTGGCCAGCGTTACCAGCGAAAGTCCAGTGCCAAAGGTAGCAGACAACACGCTATTGCGCATTAAACTTTCTGGAAGCCTCGAAGAACGAGCGATTGAAGATCCACTAAACGGATTGAACGCCGCTTTGCTCGGGATGGATGCACCAGAAGCATTGGGACTCAATGAACTTCGTGAAGGCTTAGCCTATGCAGCTGAAGACGATCGCATCCAGGGCATCCTGCTCGACCAAGGCGCGTTTGCTGCCGGATATGGACTCTTGGAAGAATTGACCGATCATTTAAAGGCGTTCAAAGCCGCACAAGGAAAACCGATTTACGCTTACGGCGAATACTACACACAAAAAGGAGCTGCACTCAGTGCACTAGCAGATTCTACCATCCTCCACCCGGGCGGTATTTTCGAGTTGCGCGGGATAGGAACAACCAGCACCTATTACAAAACGTTTTTCGACAAATTTGGTATTGAGCCACTGGTCGTTCGAGGTACTGGAAATAAATTCAAAAGCGCCGTTGAACCGTTCATTGCCAGCGAAATGAGTGATGAAAATCGTCTTCAATTGACCCACCTTATCTCCCAATTTTGGGACTTTATCGGCCTTAATTTCGAACAGAGAGGGGTGAATCGCGCAGTGTTAGACGACGCTGCGGAGCGCTTTATTGGGATGGATGCAGATGCAACGCTGGAAGCTGGATTAGTAGATGCGCTAGGCTATCGCGAAGATGTCATGGAACACTTTAAGGAAAAATACGAAGTGCTGAATTGGTCCGATTACGCCGCGCAACTTCCCATTTCCCGCGCAAAAGATCGCATCGCCATTGTTTATGCAAACGGATCGATAGGAAACGGTGCCGGTGACGAAACCACCATCGGTACAGAAAATATTGTCAAAGCACTTCGCAAGGCAGAGAAAAATGATAAAGTGAAGGCCATCGTGCTGCGCGTGAACAGCCCAGGCGGCAGCGCTTTAACCTCAGATATTATTCACCATACGATCGAAAGCATTGAAAAACCGGTGATTGTGAGCCAAGGAAATTACGCTGCTTCTGGCGGTTATTACATCAGCTGTAATGCCGATGCCATCTTCACCAACAGCACCACCATTACTGGAAGTATAGGTATCTTCATGAGCCTGTTCACTGCAGAAGAATTAATGACCCAAACGCTAGGTTT
>CATAQZ010000136.1 GCA_949487015.1 Flavobacteriales bacterium UBA4585 | reverse complement strand
AATCAGGGCCAATTGGTTTGGCAGCGTACACAAAACTTGCGTTTAAATGATGCTACAACACAGTTGCCTACCTTTACCATGTCGGAACAACCGGGTCAAACTCCCGGGGCGGGATTTTATTCTGTACGGGTGGAATGGACGCGATTAATTGATGGAAAATCGGCTACAATACAAGAAAAGCTCATATATATACGTTAAACTTGCGCTGCAAGAAGCTATTACACATGAAAAAACTCAGTTTAGCACTGCTTATCCTCGCTACAACCTTTAAGGTTTCAGCTCAGAACGATTTGAAATACAATGTGGTAACTACCGCTGTCCCCATATTATTGGTGAGTCCAGATTCTCGGGCCGGTGCCATGGGCGATGTGGGTGCTGCGAGCACGCCGGACGCAAATTCAAGCGCATGGAATCCCGCGAAATTAGCTTTCTTAGAAAATAAAAAAGCTTCAATGGCGCTTTCCTACACGCCTTGGATGTCAAAATTGGTCCCAGATATAGATTTAGCGTATGTGAATTACACGAAAGCATTGAGTGACCGTCAAGGAATCAGCGCCTCATTGCGTTATTTCTCATTAGGAGAAATCAACTTTACGGACGAGCAAGGTAATAGCATGGGTACCTTCAATCCCTACGAGTTTTACTTCGATGTTGCCTACGCCTTGAAATTAAGTGATCATTGGAGCGCAGGAACGGCACTTCGTTGGATATTCTCAGACATTGCGCAGGGTCAAGTGGTCCAGGGCTTACAAACCAAACCAGGACAAAGTGGCGCCGCGGATTTAGGTTTCTATTACCAAGGCGATTACAATAATATTAAAGGTGGACGTCGTCAAGCTTTTTCTGCAGGTATAGCAATGACTAATCTAGGTGCTAAAATTGCTTACTCGGAGAGCGGTAATGCTGATTTCTTGCCTACAAATCTTCGTTTAGGCGGTGGGTACCACCTCGAAATAGATGATTACAACAAACTTTCGGTATATCTCGATATTAACCGACTCTTAGTTCCTACACCACCACTTTTAGGAACGAACGGTGAAATCATCGCAGGGGTTGATGACAACGATCTTACACCACTGATGGGGGTATTCCAGAGTTTCAATCCAGCTTCAAAGCCAGGCGGATTCGAAGAAATGCTCCAAGAGAATATATATAACTTCGGTATGGAGTATAAATACAATGACTTCTTGTTCGCGCGCACAGGCTACCTGCATGAGCACAAACTCAAGGGGAATCGTCAGTATGTTACTTTAGGTTTTGGTCTAGCCTATCAGGTATTTACCATAGATATGGCTTATTTGATTCCAGCTAGTCCAACCACCCGTTCGCCGTTGGAGAATACATTGCGTTTTTCCATGGCCTTCAACATTGACGGATTCTTAGCGCAATAGTCCAATTTTTACCGATTTAGCAAAGTTTCGCAACTTTAATTTCATCGTGCAGAACTAAATATACAAAGTTGTTTTGCTAGGTGGGCTTTTGCGTTATTTTTGCTCCACAAAACACATCGATAGAAATGGCAAAAAAGCGCATCACAAAAGCTACTTACCTCAAATGGTACGAAGACATGCTCTTCTGGAGAAAGTTCGAAGACATGGCGGCAGCCTTGTACATCCAACAGAAAATCCGTGGTTTCCTTCACCTGTATAACGGTCAAGAAGCTATCCTAGCAGGTTCTGCCTATGCTATGGAGGACGGGGATAATATGATAACCGCTTACAGAAACCACGTTCAACCTATGGCTTTGGGTGAAGATCCAAGACGTATTATGGCTGAATTGATGGGTAAAGTGACAGGTACCTCTCGAGGAAAGGGTGGTTCTATGCACATGTTCTCTCCTGATAAAGGCTTTTGGGGTGGTCACGGTATTGTCGGTGGTCAAATTCCATTGGGCGCTGGTCTTGCTTTTGCAGACAAGTATGCGGGCCGTAATAATGTCACCTTAACCTATATGGGTGATGGAGCCATTCGTCAAGGAGCCTGGCACGAAACTGCCAATCTTGCGATGCTATGGAAATTACCTGTGGTTTTTTGTGTCGAAAACAATGGATATGCCATGGGTACCTCAGTTGAGCGTACAGCCGGCCAGACCCCCATTCATAAATTAGGTGAAGGCTACGATATGCCTAATCGTGCTGTGGATGGTATGGATCCAATCGCAGTGTATGACGCAGTGCATGAAGCTTCAGAACGTGCGCGTCGCGGAGATGGACCTACCTTATTAGAAATCAGAACCTACCGCTATAAAGGACACTCAATGTCAGATCCTCAGAAATACAGAACAAAAGAGGAAGTTGCAGAGTATCAAGCAAAGGATCCTATTACCCTTTGTTTGAATAAGATTCAAGAGAAAAATTGGGCGACAGAGGAAGAAATTAATTCCATAAACCAGCGTGTTAAAGACTTGGTTGCGGAATGTGTGAAATTCGCTGAAGAAAGCGATTTCCCGGATGCTTCTGAATTGTACCAAGGGATTTATGCTCAAGAAGATTACCCATTCATCAAAAACTAATTCTAGATGGCGATAGTAATTAATATGCCGAGACTTTCCGACACCATGACTGAAGGTGTTGTAGCAAAGTGGCACAAGCAAATTGGTGATTCCGTTAATGAAGGTGATTTATTGGCGGAAATCGAAACAGATAAAGCAACGATGGAATTCGAAGCTTTTCCTGGACAAGAAGGTAAGCTTCTCTATATAGGAACGGGTGAGGGTGAAACAGCACCTGTTGATACTGTATTAGCCATCCTCGGAGAGGACGGTGAAGATATTGAGGCGTTAAAAGGAGGTGAAGTAGCAGCTCCAGCTGAGGAGCCAGCAGCTCCGACAGCGCCTGCACCAGCCCCAGCCGTTGTAGTAGAAGAAACACCGGTTGCACCTGTTGCAGCACCTGTTGCAACACCCGCACCAGTAGCAACTGAAACTGACGGGAGTATTAAGGCATCACCTTTAGCTCGTAAACTAGCGGCTGAAAAAGGGGTGGATCTCTCCATGGTTAAGGGTAGTGGTGATCACGGTCGTATTGTTAAAAGAGATATCGACAGCTTCAATCCTGCCATTCATACTTCTCCACAACCGGGTGCTTCGGTGGTACCGGCAGTTCCTGCAGGGGTAGAGAGCTTTACGGATACGCCGGTAAGTCAGATGCGTAAGGTTATCGCTAGCCGTTTGTCTGAGAGTAAGAATAATGCACCACATTTCTATGTCACCATGGATATAGATATGGATAATGCAATTGCAGCACGAAAAGCAATGAATGCTAGCGGTGAGGTTAAGATATCTTTTAATGACCTTGTTGTTAAAGCATGTGCTTTAGCGCTCAAAAAGCATCCGGTGATTAATAGTTCTTGGATGGGAGATTTTATCCGAACAAATCAACACGTTCACATCGGTGTTGCAGTGGCTATAGAGGATGGGTTATTAGTACCTGTTCTTCGTCACGCGGATCAAATGCCTTTGTCTACAATCTCCGCTAATGTTAAAGATCTTGCAGGAAGAGCGAAAGACAAAAAGCTTCAGCCTTCAGATTGGGAAGGAAATACATTTACTATTTCAAACTTGGGTATGTTCGGTGTAGAACAATTCACGGCGATTGTGAATCCACCAGATGCTGGAATTCTTGCAGTAGGAGGTATCAAGCAAGTCCCCGTTGTAAAAGACGGACAAGTTGTTCCTGGCAATGTAATGAAAGTAACATTGAGCCTAGATCACCGTGCGGCAGATGGTGCCGGAGGTGCGGCATTCTTACAATCTGTAAAGGGTTTCCTCGAGAATCCAGTGACAATGTTGGTGTAAAACCAATTTTACCTTTAATATTACACGGCCCAAACAACAAGTTTGGGCCGTTTTTGTATTCATATATATAGTACACTAAAATCACATCGAATTATGGGGGTTGTTTGGATCACGGGTGCGTCAAGAGGAATTGGTTTTGCGACCACTGAAAAGTTTCTATCGAACGGTTGGCAAGTTGTCGTTTTAACGAGGGCTATCGATAAATTGGAACCCCTAATAAAAGAGTATCCTGACCAATTACATATTTGTAAGCTTGATCTGCTGCAATTAAATGAAGTCCAATTACCAAACCTACCCGTTGATATCCTCATCAATAACGCGGGAGCTCTTATTAATAAGCCACTTTCACAAGTTTCAATTGCCGATTTGCAGAAAAGCTACGGTGTTAATGTCTTTGGACCCTATCTATTGATCCAAAAATTGCTTCCTCAATTCACCGAGAAGGCGCATATTGTGAACATAAGTTCTGTTGGTGGCATCCAGGGCAGTGTGAAATTCGCGGGATTATCAGCATATAGTTCTGCGAAAGGAGCCATGAATGTGCTTACAGAATGCCTTCAAGCCGAATTTGAACAGGAAACGCAATGGTCTTTTAATGCACTTGCGCTGGGAGCCGTTCAAACGGAAATGCTCAAAGAGGCGTTTCCCGGCCTGCAAGCACCCCTTCAACCTGAGCAGCTAAGCCCATTCATATTTACGTTTGCGACTACTGCCCACCTGGTAATGCGAGGAAAAGTGCTCCCGGTTTCGATGTCAACTCCTTGATAACGAGAAGTCAAGAAAAAAGTATAAAAAAAAGATAGTACTAGTGCTTGTATAATTGAAACACTAGTATACATTTGCAGCCGCTTTGGAAGCAAAGCATGTTCTTTTTTTACCGGGGAAACAAGGAGAAAATAAATTTTCAAATTGTGTTGTGAGTGTCAGAATCAGTTCTACATTTGCCACCCCGATTAAAACGCTATTAGGGCGAGATTTGGATCTGCTAACGAGCAACCCAGAGCACAAAAATAAGTGTGAAAAAAATCGAGCATAATGTTGACAGAACCGAAACGGTTTGTACATTTGCCCTCCCCAATCGAGCAATCGAAAAGGGAAACGAAATAAGAGATTGCAACGGCGATTTCACGAAACAAAAAAGTTTCAAATTATTTCGAGGTAAATGTTGCGAGTTTAAAAAACGGTTGTACATTTGCCGCCCCAATCGAGAGAAAGGGACATTAAGAAAAGAAGTTCTTTACATATTGGTTTAAGAAACAAGGAATGCAAAAAACCTTGTCAATTATCTTTGAAGTTAATAGCTAGGACACAAACAACACATTACAATGGAGAGTTTGATCCTGGCTCAGGATGAACGCTAGCGGCAGGCTTAATACATGCAAGTCGAACGGCAGCGGCACCTTCGGGTGGCCGGCGAGTGGCGCACGGGTGAGTAACGCGTACAAAACCTACCTTTTACTGGGGGAAAGTCGCTGGAAACGGCGAATAATCCCGCATAAGACCACAGTGTCGCATGGCACAGAGGTTAAAGGCTTCGGTCGGTAAAAGATGGTTGTGCGTTCCATTAGCTAGATGGTAGGGTAACGGCCTACCATGGCGACGATGGGTAGGGGGCGTGAGAGCGTGATCCCCCACACGGGTACTGAGACACGGACCCGACTCCTACGGGAGGCAGCAGTAAGGAATATTGGACAATGGGTGAGAGCCTGATCCAGCCATGCCGCGTGCAGGAAGACTGCCCTACGGGTTGTAAGCTGCTT
>CATAQZ010000135.1 GCA_949487015.1 Flavobacteriales bacterium UBA4585 | reverse complement strand
TACAGTAGTATCACCACAATCATTGATCAATAACAAACGCACCGTATACTGCAAAGAGATTACACCGTAGGTATGTTGCGCATTTGGTGAGTTGCCTTTATCATTAGTTCCATCGCCCCAGTACCAGTGAAATTGCGTTGCCCCAGTAGAAGAAGCAAAGAAGTCAACGGTCATACCATTGGAACTAGTGGATACAATATTGAAATTAAAATTCCCCATTGGTGGATCACAAGTAGCAACATCCTTAGAATAGGTATGCTCAGTCCCACAACTGTCCGTAGCTGTTAAAACCACTGTAAACGTTCCATTGGTCGAATAGGTGTTACTCACAGATAAACCGGTCCCTGTTGAACCGTCACCAAAGTCCCAATTGTAATTGGTCAAATTTGCCGGTGTCGCAGTAAAATTAAATGTGCTGCCAGATGCAGATTCAGTGAACATCAAAGTCACAGGTGTACATACCTCAACGGTATCGTAAACCACGATGGTGTCTCCACAAAGGCTCGAGGCGGTAAGGGTAACGATGTATGTTCCTGAGCTGGTATAAGTATGTGTCGGGGCGGCACTTCCAGTAGCTCCTCCACCATCGCCGTAGGACCAATCAAATATCAAACCTGTTCCCTGTGAACCTGTCGTATTAAAGTCTACAGTTAACCCGTTGACTGCGTTTGCAGCTACAATCGACATTGTATCACACACAGTGATTGCGTGCAATAATGAATCAACACTTCCACAAGAACTGTATACAACCTGGTAAACATTCAGAGTACCGAAGATGGTAGAATATGTATGTTGTGCAGTCGAACCGGTGTCCTGGGTATTATCCCCCCAGAACCATACAGTAGAATCTGCTGTTGTCGTCGAAGAGGTGCCCGTTATGCCGGTACCATTAAGTGTAACCGTACCTATAGCCGATATTGGAGGACAGGGTAATGTTGTGAACGAGGTACTGTCCCAAAGGCTAACCAATGAGGAAGTACAGGTATCCTGCACCCATACAGTATAGGTGGTTGAAGGTTGAAGTGCGCCAATCGAATAGGCTTGATTAGCAGCTGCAAGACGTGTTCCTGTGCCTAAAGTAAATCCTTGAACATCGTATTCCAACGCTGACGAATTAGCCGTACCTGACCAAGTGATATCTGCAGAATTGTACGTGATGTTGTTTACCGTAATAGTAGGTTTTGGACAACTCGTAGGCTCATCAATTTTAATATCGTCGATTGACGTTGCAGCCTGATATGCTGTAAAAGTACCCGTTCCGTCGCGCCAAGCCTTGAAGATGATTTGTACTGTATCGTTTTCGTACGCTGAAAGGCTAAGTGTTTCTTTCACCCAAGAGGCATTCGAACTAGTTTGCTGCTGGCCATTAACGGTTTTCAATAGAGCCACAGGCTGACCAATGGCTTTAACATAGATTCTTAATTTGTCAATGGCTGCACCGTACATGTGGTACCAAAAGGTCAGCTCAGGGCTCTGCAAAGTGTCTAAATCTATGAGCGGTGTCCTAAATTCGGTATCGGCCGTATTACTGAAAGGGGTGGCACTCCGCGCGAACGCGTAACCGCCTGACCCAGATGTATGATCACCAGAAGGTCCTGTACCAAAGTAATGTGCGGTTGTTCCACCACCGGTCCAGAAATAATCTAAGGTATCAGAACGGCTCCAACAATCATCAATTTCACCGTTTTGGTCAGGCCATGCCGGTCCTACCCATTTCGTGGAACTTGAAAATTGTTCAACAAAAGGTGCTGTATAAAAAGTACAGTTTGTTCTAAATCTAGGACCATCACGCCATCCGCTGACATCGCCCGTCCCACATGAATCGCGAACTTGCCATTCGTAAGTGGTTTGTGCGGAAAGCATTCCTATACCTTTAGCTGAAGTATTTGCCGTAGTCCAACTCCAAGCGTTTGTACCTACCTCACGGTACCGCAATTGATAGTTCGACGCTCCACCGGAAGTCCAATCCAATTGGACTGCCATTACACCAACCGCTGTCACAGCTGTATTAGCGGGTTTTGGACAGCTCGGCTCTTCGTCAATCTTTACGTCGTCAATTGCGAACTGCGTGTAAAACGAAGTTTGTGTATTCGTATAATCGAAGCGAATACGTACGGTATCTCCTGCGTAGGACGTCCCTAATGCAATAATTTTCTCCGTCCAGGCAGCATTTTGAGAGCTATGAGTCGACCCGGAAGTATCCCAAAGCGCCGACCACGTTCCACCGAGCTTTTGTACGTAAACGTCAAAATCACCCATGCTCGTCCCAAAACCGTGATAATAAAAACTTAACTCAGGTGAAACCAATGTATCTAAATCAATCCATGGCGAAATCAATCGTGGATTCGTTCCGCTCACGAAGGTGGTCGTCACCTGATTCATCATGTATTGACCGGATCCAGTTGTATGATCACCTGAGGGGCCTGTTTGAGTCCAGTTAAATGCAGGAGGTCCCGGCGTCCAAAACTGGGTAGCAGACCCCTGATCAAGCCAGCATTGGTCTAGATCTCCTTGAACATTCCACGTTGAAGCAGGATCCCAACTTGCACCATCAAAATTCTCACTAAATGGTGCTGTTGCGAATGAACACTGCGTTATGAAAGTCGTGTAAGAAGACCAAACCGAAGTATCACCTACAGAACAGATGTCGCGAACGCGTACTGAATATGTTGTGTTTGGCGTAAGTCCTGTCAGGGTAGCAGGCTTCGTCGTAGAGTTAACGATAGTTCCTCCACTAGCACCTGAGTTTCCTTGCGCATACTGAATTTGATAACCGATTTGGCTCGTGTTCAACGTCGTCCAGTTAACATTAACCGAGGTCGATAATAAATTTGAAATGGCAGGATTTATGGGTTGATCGCAGCTTGGTGTTTCTTCGATAGTAATATCATCAAGAGCTACTCTACTCTGCGTCCACCAACTAAATGAGGTATTGCGTTTCGCTGAGAATCTTATTTGCACGGTATCGCCCGCCCACTGAGCGAGGGATTCTACATGTTTACGCCATGCAGAGTTTTGAGATGTAAATTGACTGGATGCCGTTGTTGAATTAACGGTATGCAATTGAGTCCATGAGGTAGTACCTACTTTACGAACGCGAACATCGAGTAAATCAATATCAGCACCGTACATGTGATAGAAAAATTTTAATCGCGGGACTGTATCATTGCTTAGATCTATCGGGGGAGTAATCAGATGCGTAACTGTTCTGAATGTGCCCGAAGTACTCCAACCTTCAGCCACGGCGTATCCTCCTGTTCCAGAGGTATGATCGGCACTAGGTCCTGAATTAATTGAACCCAAAGCCGGAGGACCAGCCATCCAGAGGTAATTTCCCGTGGAAAGTAGACGATTCCAGCATGAAGGTATCGAGCCAGAATTTAACCAAGAGGATTGCGCCACCCAGTTTGAGCCATCAAAGTTCTGGGTGTAAGGCGTACTTTTTACACATTGTCCAAGTCCGTTTTTGGCGTAGAAACTGGTCAATGCAATGAAAAGATATAGGAGTCGGTTTTTCATCATGGCAAATTTAACAAAACTGAATACAAATTGTTTGAACAATGAGTATGCTCTAACCTGCAACGAACGAGCACTAAGTTTCACTATTTTTGGATTTAGATGAACAGACTGCAACACACACTTCTTTTGGTATTCATAGGTTGCGCGCAAATTTGTGAAGCGCAGGTATTGGCCGTATTTAAATATGACGGCGGCGGTGATTGGTATGCTAATCCTACCGCCTTGAAAAACCTTAGTGCATTCTATAATAAAAGTACAGACGCGCGGTCTTCAGTTCGTTCGGAACCAGTAACTGCAGAGTCGTTGCTCGCAAGCGGTGTTTCTTTTTTACACGGCACGGGCCATGGACGTATTATTCTATCTAAAGACCAGGCCAATCAACTGCGAGCGTTTACCGAAAACGGCGGATTTCTTCACATCGATGATAATTACGGTATGTCAACCTATGCGAAAGAAGCACTAAAACAAGTATTTCCGACAGCTACTATCGAGCGGGTATCGCACGACCATCCCATATTTTATTCCTTGTTCCCTTTTCCAAAAGGCATGCCTAAGATTCATGAACATGATAATGGTAAACCTGAAGCAATCGGTTATTTTGTGAAAGGAGAATTGGTAGCACTACTGACCCTTGAAACGGATTTAGGCGATGGTTGGGAAGATGCAGAAGTACACGCAGACGCACAGGAGAAACGAGAGGCGGCATTGAAAATGGGCGCAAACTTATTACATTGGGCAACAGTAAGAAACCAGCAGCCATGAAAAATTTTGAATTACAACCCTTTGCGAAAGCTTGCCTACAGCTGCTAGCATTAGCTGCTTTAAGTTTTGTGTTATGGGCTATAAAAAGCGTAGTTGTTTATGCTTTTATAGCCCTGTATATCAGTGTTTTAGGCAGGCCTCTTTTCAAAATACTTCAATTTAAAACACTACTTGGTAAGTACCTTGGTAAGACAGGAAATGCGGCCATTACCCTTTTCTCTATTGGGTTAATATTAAGCGGTGTTGTGACTTGGTTTTTCCCATTGTTGATCAAAGAATTTTCCTTCCTTAGTACCATAGAGTACGACCGGTTGATCGCAAGTTTGGAGACTGAATGGAACCAATTGGACGCCATACTCTCTAGTTTCGGTATTGACTCTCAGTCAGAATTGGAACAAGTCAATAAAAGCCTACAAGAATTTGCGTCAGTAGAAGCCATAAGTACTGTAGTTAGCGGATTAATCGGAAGTATGGGGAATGTGATTATCAGTGTCTTCTCTATTGCATTTATTTCGTTTTTCCTCATTCGCGAACAAGAATTGGCCCACCGTTTTATTGATTATATCACCCCTAAGAAACATCATACCAAAATCGATGCAATGGTACCCGGTATTAAGCGTGTTGTCACACGTTACAGTTTCGGAATCCTCATTCAAATTACCCTCATTTTCTTATTGCTCTCTTTGGGCATGGGACTAATAGGGGTTAAGGGTGCTGTCGTCTTAGCACTTACTGCAGCTGTTTTTAATCTCGTTCCTTATGTTGGTCCGCTTATTGGCGCGAGTCTAGGTATTTTACTGGGTATGGGTCAGTTATATACTACTGGGCTTGCAGATCCAGCAACAACCATTGATTTACTGCAAAGCTTGTACCTATTGATTGGTCTTTTTGCTGTAGTCCAATTGCTTGACAATGTGGTATTTCAACCTTTAATTTTCTCAAACAGCGTGGGCGCTCATCCGCTCGAAATATTCTTAGTAATATCAATAGCCGGAACCCTACTCGGCGTGGGTGGGATGATCTTTGCTGTTCCTGTTTACAGCATACTGAGAATTGTCATTAACACAATCAAAGAAGGTTGGGAATCATCCGGTACCTGATCATATGGCACATCCCAAACAGCAAGTACATCCGGAGGATTTTAATGATCCAAAGGCAACAGCCTGGCTAGAATCTCATAAAGACATGGCAGTATCAGCGCTCCGCTTAAAATTTGGTCTTAAACGACCCTATGCGAGTTGGATTGCCCAATTAGAGGTACAGCGCAAGTATGCTAATAAATTCCCAGCCTTGCTCCTTGGAAATTGGATATTTCCTACAGGACAGGCAACTGAACAAAGTAGCTCAGAACGAAC
>CATAQZ010000134.1 GCA_949487015.1 Flavobacteriales bacterium UBA4585 | reverse complement strand
GATTTGAATGCGGCTAGAGGAACTTACGTACTCCGCGTACGTACGGCTCAAGGAACCGCAGTACAAATGATCGTCTTGCAGTAAGCACGGCGACCAACGAATAAAAGAAACCCCCCGCGGCCTTGGGCCGCGGGGGGTTTTTATTTTGCGCCAAAATGTATACAGCATTCGTAAATGTGTATAACGGGTATAGCCGCATCTTAGGCAACTTTACATGACTAAAATAGAATAGATATGAGCACAAGCAACACATTTGGCCCGAGCGGCTGGACGCCTGATAGAATTTCTGATTTAAACGGTAAGACATTCGTTATAACCGGCACTACAAGCGGAACGGGATTCGAAGCTGCACGAATTTTACTGTCGAAAAACGCGAGGGTAGTTATGCTTAATAGAAACGTAGAGAAAGCGGCTGCAACTACATCTAAATTGGTCAAACTACATGGAGACTCTATAGACGTGCTTAACATCCATATGGATTTAGGAGACCAATCATCTGTAAAAAAAGCCGCCGCAGAAGTGATTGAGAAAGTCGATCGTATTGATGCACTAATGTGCAATGGAGCTATAGCTCAAGTACCCAAGCAGAAGCTCACAAAAGACGGTTGGGAAAGCCAGATGGGGGTGAACTACTTCGGACATTTCACACTACAAGGATTGCTATTCCCACTGATTGAAAAATCTAAAGGTCGCATTGTATCTGTGGGGAGTATGGGCTATGATATGGGTATAAGAACAATCAATTTTAACGATATCAATTGGGACAATAATTACAAGCCCAATGATGCTTATAGCCAAAGTAAACTCGCACAGATTATGAGCATGTATGAACTGCAAAATCGGCTTAACGATGCTGGGAAGCATGATGTGAAGGCGTACGCATGTCACCCAGGATCATCTCGAACCAGTTTAATCGACACGAGTGGTAGCTTCATGATGAAGTTGATTTTCGGTCTGATGAAATTATCTCCATTGACTCAACCCGCCGAAAATGGCGCTTATCCTGAGCTCATGTGCGCTACTGAGCCTGAATTGGACCAAAGCGCTTTTTATGGACCCACGGGTCGTAGCTACTGGGTAGGACCCGTTGGAGCACATGAACTTAAACCCCACGCTAAAGACAAAGCTGTCGCTCAAAAACTATGGGATCTTTCTGAAAAGGAAACCGGTGTAGTATGGAATATATAAATTAGTCAATAGTAAAAACACCTATATGGACATTCTAAAAGCAGCTACTGATTGGGCTAAAGACGAACTAATTTCGACCCCATTTTTTATTCTAGCCGGTGCCGTATTCCTAATGTGCAGCTTGGGTTTCTGGCAAGTTGGTAAAACGGATTTGGCGCGAGCTTATATCATCCCAACGCTAGTGGCCGGGAGCTTATTGGTGATAATCGGATTAGGACTTTTCTTCACTAATAAAGCAAGAATCGATCAATTTAAAATCGATTACACTGAAAATTCAACCGCATTTATTGACTCAGAATTGGCACGTACGGATGCGACATTAAAAGAATATAAAAATGTCGTTTTTACTGGAATACCCGTTATCATTTGCATTTGTGTCTTCATACTTATGTTCGTAAACGGCCCCGTATGGCGGTCAAGTATGATAACTACCATAGCCATGCTAAGTATGATCCTACTAATTGACGGTTTGGCGCATGCGCGTATCTATGAATACCATCAGCTATTAGAAAAAGCGCAAGAAGAAATTAATAAATAACATGCAGCATTTTAAAAGTCTCTCAGCATTTATAGCCTATCTGGAATTGCCACCACCAGAGCATCCTATGATTAGTGTATTTACTGCGAACGGAGATGGATTTCTACCTTGTCCTAAATCGTCATCACCACCCATTACAAATGAGTGTTATACCATCAGCTTTAAAAAATTGGTGAAAGGCGATCTAACCTACGGTAGGACTAAATACGACTTTACCAACGGTGCACTCTTCTTTATAGCCCCAAGGCAAACTCTTCAGTGGGACGATAGTGTCGTTGACGAACAAAAAGGGTTCACAATAAATTTTCATCAGGACTTTCTCAAAGGAACTGAATTGGCACAGCAAATCAAGAAATACAGTTTCTTCTCTTATAGCGCAAACGAAGCATTGCATTTATCACCAAAAGAAGAAAAGCAGCTCGAATCCATTGTGGAGAGCATACATGCGGAATACTTGAACAACCAAGATGAGTTTAGTAAAGACATTATGATATCGCTGCTCAGCACACTATTGAAATATTCGAATCGGTTTTACGAAAGGCAATTTTTAAACAGAAAAGATTTATCGAACCATTTGTTGGAAGCATTTAATCAAGAGTTAATGCGTTGCTTTGATTCAGGCGAACTAAAGGAATATGGTATTCCTAACATCGAACAAATTGCAGAAAAATTGGGCGTTTCGAAACGTTATTTGAGCGATACATTAAAGAAAGAAACTGGTAAAACTAGTTCAGAACACCTTCAGCGCTATCTGATCGACGAGTCGAAAAATATTCTTTTAAATCCCGCGAAAACGGTATCAGATGTGGCCTATGAATTGGGCTTTGAATATCCTCCCTACTTCTCAAGACTATTCAAAAAGAAGGAAGGCATAAGTCCGTCTGAGTACCGGGAATTGTACCGAATGAATTAGAAATAAGACTGAGGTATTCATGTTTCAATCTGAAAAGACTCCAGCGCTAAGACATTGCCCAGTCAATATTTTCGGAGAATGATAAACCTATTACGCGCGCCAAAGGCGCGCGCAATTCTATTCTAATGTGCGATTATGATCTGCTCGCGAAATTCGCCCGATTGCAAGATGTACGATCCCGCAGGAAGCATTTCTACAACGATTCGATTATTACCAGTATTCACTGTACCCTCAAGCAACTGCTCGCCGGATAAATTGGTAATGGTAAACGATGCTGTAACCTGCGCCGTGATATTCAAAAAAGTATCTGCAGGATTAGGTCCCAGATGAAGATGAGAATGCTCAGGAGCAGTGTCTACGGCCATAAAGGGGTTCCAGGCAACGTTCGTTGAATCACCATAGATATAATCAACCAATTCGGGATGATCAATAAATGGATTACGGTTCCCTTGCATCGTATGAATTACATTGTTACGGTTCAACTCGAAGCTGTCTACTGGATCCGCCCAGTGCCAATCTAATAATGTCGAAAGTACGGCATGAGTGGTACCTCCGGAGTTTAGTGCTTCTTGAACAACTAAATCGGGCTCCGTACCCGCTCCTTCATATCGCAAATCCATGTACAGAATGATTCGAGCTAAATCGCCTTTCACTTTATCGCGTGGCTCAAATAAACCGGCAGAACCGTTGTACGTATTCCCGGTTGGAGAACCGTTATAGTTTACCGCGTTACCTGTTGAACCTAAATCATCGTATTCATGATTCGAACGAAGTGAGTTCAGCCCACCATCTGCAGGCTTGAGGTTGTGAACATCCGTTCCAACTCCTTGACTCGTTCCAAAGTT
>CATAQZ010000133.1 GCA_949487015.1 Flavobacteriales bacterium UBA4585 | reverse complement strand
TAAATCGGAGCCAAAAAAGAAGGGCAACAGAGTGGGGTATAACCAAGAGTGGTAATAGTAATACCAGCACACTTATTCCAGGAATGAGCTGCGATGGAATAAGACTCCCGATTGCCATCATTAGAGTCACTCCGGTTAATACGAGATTTAACCAATGCAGCAAAATTAGCCGCTTTTTCACCTAGTCTTTAGAGATTTTAAAGAGAAACGCCTTTTCGTCTTTAGAAAGGCTGTCGTACCCAGTTGCCTTGATTTTATCAAGGATTTCGTTCATTCGAGCTGTGTCACCCGTACCATCTGCTTTGGATGAAGTGGTTTTCTGGGCACTATTTTTATAATTTCTTTCACCGAAACTAAAGCCTTTTTTTCTTTTCCGTTGTCTGGGTTGAAAACCGCCTCGAACGAAGTCAATGACTTGGAACAGATATACATTCCACTCATTTCCGGCGCGCATGCTTCGTATGAAGAAGAAAGCAACAATTGCCCCACCGAGATGAGCGATATGTCCTCCTGCATTTGCGCTAGTTAAATTAAGCACATCGAGAAGGACTAGGCCGGCAGCCAGCATCCAGTACTTTACTTCGAAAATTCCCCACAGTCGAACAGGCATATTTGGCATATAAAGGGCTCCGGCAACAAGAATTGCTATAACCCCGGCACTTGCTCCTACCATAGATCCGGAGGTAAGTATTGGGCTAATATTGTAAAGTATAATGTATAGTATACCGCCTCCGATTCCGCCATAGATATATAGGGAGAGCATACGTCGTTCTCCGAGGTATTCCATAAGCATCTTTCCTGAAAAATAAAGGATGATCATGTTGAAGAGAATGTGGCGAAAGCCAAAGTGCGTGAACATATAAGTCAATATGGTCCAGGGACGTAAGGCAAATTTCAACGGATTAGAAGGGAGCGCAAGTAGATCATCCGCAATATTCGGAATAAGACCAAAGTTACCCGTGAACAAGCTAGCGAATGCATTGGTTAGGCTGAAAGCAAGAAATACAGCGATGTTTAAATAGAGCAGCCTGGTGAGGTAATCGCCCTTAAAAGCATCGTGTTTTACTTTTGAAAAGAAGTCGCTCATGTTTTAGTGGTAAGCTTTAAAGATACATATCTCTGCGCCATTTCCTGATCAGAATATAGCCAAAGAGCATGCCGCCTAAATGCGCGAAATGCGCGATACCACTATTACTTACGCTGAACCCATTGTAAAGTTCTAATAGTCCATAACCGATCACAAAGTACTTTGCTTTGATTGGGAATAGGAAGTTGAGGTAAATGACTTGATTCGGAAAGGTCATCCCGAAAGCTAGTAGAACTCCAAATACGGCGCCAGATGCTCCGACCATAGGTGCATGGAGTAATCGGTTTAAACTGCCCCAAGTAGGATTTGTATAGTTGAATCCGCGCTCGATTAAATCTTTACCGTCACGGGTGATGGTCTCAACGGCACCACTATCGAGTGTGGCACTGAGTTGAAAGTATTCTATAGCGTTAACGCCAATCTGAAGGGCACTCGCTCCTAATCCTGTTAGAAGATAATAGGTAAGAAAACGTTTAGGGCCCCAATGATTTTCCATCGCAGAACCAAGGAACCATAGCATCAACATATTTGAAAAAATATGGCCAAAGTTCCCATGCATGAACATGTGTGTGATCAATTGTACTGGAAGGAATTCCGACGATGCAGGAAAGTATAGGCCCAGCCAATCGGTTATGTCTATACCGAATGTAGTCCGGATAGAAGTCATGCCTAAGAAAAACAACCCATTGATAATGAGAAGATTCTTTACTATTGTTGGCATTAAGTTGAAACTTCGCTGTACGATCATAAGAGTGAATCTAAATCCTCAGGAGCCAATTCTCGAATGACCTTTTTTCCCGAAGGTGAGTATTGTGGGTTGCTGCTACTAAGTAACTGTTCTTTTAACGCTTGCAAAGCCTCCTTAGTTTTAGTGAATCCACTATTCGCTGCTTTTTTTGATAAGGTTTGGGCGAACGATTTAAGTAAGGAGGATTCGATCGACTCGCTATCTAGTGATTTTAATTGCTCAAGAAGCTCTTCCAATGCGGGCATCGCTTCTTCTGGAGTGAGTAACATTGGGGCTCCCGCCAACGTAAATTCACTAGAATTCTTTTCTGCTCGTACATCAAAACCAGCGGTTGCAAACCAACCTTCGTATTCTTTAAGTAAGGCTTGATCAGAAAGTCCAATCTGAATTTTTTCAGGAAATAGAAGTTGCTGTGAAGGCAGTGTTGCGTTGCGTAATTTCTCTAAAAACTGGTCGTAAAAAACGCGGTATCTCGCCGCAGTAATATCAATAATAAGCGCTTTTCTTCCCAGCAGTGTGATCATGTGCTTGCCCCAAATCAAAATGTGATTTGTTTGCTCATTCATGGCAGGGCCCTCGGAGCTTTCGTTCCAGAAATCCTTAATTTCATCTTCTGAAGAGTATTCAAACGAGGGTGTTGTATTCAAGTATTTTTCTTGCTGAATACGCTGGTATTTTTCGTCATCAGAACGGAAGCGTGGAAGCTGTGACTGCGTCGTTTCGAAAGGGTTGAAATTAGGGTTGACTTTGATTTGAGGAGCTTTTGGTAATTGCCCTTCAGGTAATGGGGGTACAGAAAAACTCTGCTCAGCATCGAAGTCTATGGTTGGAGCGACGTTGAACTGACCTATAGCATGGCGCGCAGCACTTCTTAAGACAGCGTAAATAGCGCGTTCATCTTCGAATTTAATTTCAGTTTTAGTCGGATGTATGTTTACATCAATTCCGGCAGGATCTGCAGTCAGGTATAAGAAATACCCGGGATGATGTTCTCCGGTAAGCACATCTTCAAATGCTTCACGAAGCGCATTATGCAAATAAGGGGATTTAATGTAACGCCCGTTAACAAAAAAGAACTGTTCTCCGCGTTTCTTCTTAGCGAATTCAGGTTTTAATATAAAGCCTTCTAGTTGGACTACCTCAGTGGATTCTTGGATAGGGACAAGGCGTTCGTC
>CATAQZ010000132.1 GCA_949487015.1 Flavobacteriales bacterium UBA4585 | reverse complement strand
GGAAAACGCGGCATCTGCGGCATTGAAAGCTGGAAGTTGGTTGATGGAAATACAGCATACAGACGGCGGCTGGCCGGGAGGCTACGTGCACCAAAAACGCGGCTCTGTGGTTTTCAACACTGGGCAAATTCTTCGTGGCATGCGTGCGCTTTATCTTTTTACAGGAGATGAAAAATATAAAGTGTCAGCACACCGCGCAATCCTCTGGGTGTGGAAGCAATTGGACGCTGAAGGTAAATTCTCTTCGAATGATTTCATGGGTGCAGTGCGTGTCTATGGAACTTATGTTGTAGCTCCAATTCTAGAATGGTCGCAGCATTTTGAGGCAGATAAGGACGGTTGGGAAGAAAAGGCTCGATTGCATTTAAATTGGGTGTTGACGCAGCAGCAGGATAACTTTTGGTTGGCTAATTGTGATAATACCGAACATAAAAACCACAAACCTATCATTCATACCATCGCCTATACACTCGATGGGTTGTTTGATTCCGGATGTCTATTGAAGGATGAGGAGTATAAGAATGCGGCTATCGGTGGAGCAGAAATACTTGCGCAGAAATTTGTAGAACGTGAATTATTACACGGCAGATACGATAAGAGGTGGAATGGTTCGGAAGCCTTTATACCTACGGGCGGTGCCCAGTTGGCCATCCTTTGGCATAAAATCGCGAGGGCGGATACAAATGCTTTCTGGGCGGAAGAAGCACGGAGTAGTATGAATGTTTTACTTTCTGTTATTGCGACGAGTGGTGCCCGCACAGCGAAGGATGTCGGAGGTGCATTGCAAGGTTCTTTTCCCATGTGGGGCAGGTATGAAACCTTTGGTTTGCCGAATTGGGCGACCAAATACATGGCAGATAGTTTGATGAATGAATTAAATTGGTCTAATGAGCGCTAGAGATATTTTAAGGTCCTTAGTTCCTTCCGCTGTTTTAGCTTGGAACCGCCGTCGTAAAAAAGACCAGGTACGAAAAACACTCGCGAAGAAGAAAGAATCAGGTGAGATCTGGACGAAAGAGCGTTTAGTGCGTTCATTGCGTGCGGCAGGGGTTAAAGAAGGGGCAGATCTATTAGTACACAGTTCGATGAGCGCTATAGGTTACGTCGAAGGAGGACCCAAAACTGTGGTTGACGCACTGCGTGAAGTTATAGGTCCGAATGCTAATCTTCTCATGCCTACTAGTCCAGTAACGACGCTTCAAGCGATGCATCCACTAGATGTATTTAACGTAGTTGAAACCCCTAGTAAAATGGGTGCTATAACAGAGTATTTTCGAACGGAGGTTGCAACTGAGCGTAGTGCTCATCCGTTAGAACCTGTGGCCGTTGATGGACCAGATGCATTGATGTACGTGAAAGGGCACCATACGGATGGAACACCTTATGGATCCCAAAGTCCTTGGATGAAACACTTAAATAAGGGTGGGCAGTTACTCTACGTAGGAACTACACTCATCAATAGCGGTACCAGTTTACACGCGGTTGAAGATGCAATTGGATGGAAATCGTTTTCATTTCCTATTTATTTAGAAGATAGTAAGGCTTTTCCAATACAATTGAAAGACGGCAGAAACGTTACAGTGGTAACCAAATGTCACAATCCGGAAGTGAGTGCGCTCCGCAAATGCGATGGTCTCATTCCGTTGCTTGAAACAAAAGGGGCCCTTACCCGTGTTACTGTAGGGGAAGCACCGGCTTTACTGGCGGATGCTCAGGCCTTTAAGAGGGTTTTACTGGAAGCCTATAAAAAGAATGGAACAACTATGTATACGCCACAAGGCTCATGAGAAATATACTATTAACAGGTGGAGGTGGCGGCATTGCTAAAGCCATTGCTCCCTTATTGGCTGCTGGACCGTTCCGATTGTTGTTAACGACTCGGGCAGGAAATGCGCTTAAAACGTTTTGTCAAGAAAACAACATACAAGCTGAGGTTTTTAGTGCGGACCTCACCCTGCAAGAAGATGCGGAAGCCCTCTTTGATTGGGCGGAAACTTTCGGTGGTGTCGATGTACTGATAAATAATGCCGGTATTTCTCACGCGGCGGCTTCTTGGAAGCTGACTGCAGAAGAAATACATCGTTTGATGGAAGTTAATTTTTACAGCGCAGTACGCTGCACACAACTGGCTCTTCAAGGCATGCGAGCTAAAGGCTATGGCAGAATCATTTCCGTGAGCTCTGTAGTTGCGCACAAACCGGCTTTTGGTACCAGTGCCTACACGGCATCAAAAAGTGCGCTGGAAGGTTATATGCGCGGGGTGGCGTTGGACGTATCCACTCAAGGAATTACAGCGAACACTATTGCCTATGGGTATATGAATGCAGGCATGTTAAATGATGTGCCTCAACCCATTTTAGACGAAATAAGAAAGGGCATACCTCAAGACCATTTTGGTCGGCCTGAACAGATTGTTGCAGCCCTTAAGTATTTGATAAATAGCGAATATACTACCGGGCAAACCCTTCATATAAATGGCGGTCAATGGATGCCGTAATAGCGCTATATACTCCTCAGCTCACGACCCGTTTTAAATGGGCGGCAAAGGTGTTTTTTAAAAATGCCATGCGGCTTGATTTGGTCATTTATACCTCAGAAGAAGCCTTTGCGAAAGCGGAAGGGATTAAGGTGAATTATTCGCCTGAGATGCGACAAGATGCGTTTAATATTAGTCCACAGGGTTTACTTTGGGAGCACGAGATTTCAGATCAAGAATTCTACACTTCAGATTGGGAAGGAATGCCTGTTTTTTGCCAACGTCAGATCGGTGATCTTCCATTTGACCCTTTGGCAGCAACGTTTTACCTCGTATCCCGCTACGAAGAATATTTGCCCTTCATCCCGGATGAGCACGGTCGCTTTCCGGCAAAGCAGAGTTTTGCTTTTAGCAATGGCTTTTTATCACGTCCGCTGGTGGGAGAGTGGGCGTTGGCTGTGGGAAAACGTTTACTGGGTGACCAATTCGAATTGGCCCAACATTACGACTACCTCACTACCGTGGATATCGACAACCTTTTTGCGTACAAGGGTAAAGGTGCGCTTCGCACTATAGGAGCACTTGCTAAGGATCTACGGGGCGGTTCCTTTTGGAAACTCAAGGAAAGAGTGTCAACCCTTTTTAAGCTTCGACGTGATCCCTATGATACGTTTCGTAAACAGCGCAATTGGAATAAGACGCACGGGATTAACGCTATTTATTTCATGCTCTTCGCACCCTTTGGTCCAAAGGATAGAAATGTGAGTCCACACAGTACTGAAGCGGCAGTGAAGCTCCGTGAAATTGCGGATTGGTCAACGGTGGGTATACACCCGAGCTACGCTTCGAACAGCGATGCAGAAAAGGTGCAGAACGAGCGCGTTCAGCTCCAAGAAGTTTTAAGAAGACCCGTGAT
>CATAQZ010000131.1 GCA_949487015.1 Flavobacteriales bacterium UBA4585 | reverse complement strand
CGCTATCAATTCGGTGCGCTTTACCAGGTGAACGAACGCTTTAATATTGCGCTAACTGCTCCCATGTCTTTGACGACTTCTTTTGGAAAATCTGATGGAGCATGGAACCAAAGCGCGCTAAGTATGGGGCTCTTTAGCGAGAATAATTTAATAGTGCTGACGTACGCCTTTGAAAAACGAGTTAGGAAGTAAGTCCTACTCCACGGTAACCGATTTTGCCAGGTTACGCGGGCGATCCACATCACAACCACGCATGACCGCGATGTAGTAACTCAATAACTGCAGCGGTATAACTGTTAAGAGTGGCGTAAGCGCCTCCAATGTTTCTGGGATTTCAATCACATGATCCGCGCTATTGATGACCTCTGTATCGCCTTCCGTTACAATCGCGATTACTTTGCCTTCGCGGGCCTTCACCTCTTGAACATTACTGACCAATTTCTCATAGTGCCCGTTGTTCGGTGCCACCACGACCACTGGCATGTTTTCATCAATTAACGCAATAGGTCCGTGCTTCATTTCCGCTGCTGGATAACCCTCCGCGTGGATGTAAGAAATCTCTTTCAATTTCAACGCGCCTTCCAGTGCGATTGGGAAATTTACGCCACGCCCTAGATATAGTGCGTTCGAAGCATCTTTATACAGCCCTGAAATTTTTTCGATGTGTTCTTTCGATTCGAGCACCTTCTCCACTTTCTTAGGAATAACGCTCAGTTCATTAATCAAGGCACGGTATTCAGAAGTGGAAAATTCCCCACGTATTTTACCCAGCTCAAGAGCCATCATCGTTAGCACCGTTACCTGAGAGGTGAACGCTTTCGTAGATGCGACACCTATTTCTGGTCCAGCATGCGTATAGGCTCCGGCGTGGGTTTCACGTGAAATTGTAGATCCTGGAACATTACATATTCCAAAAACCATTGCTCCAGCTGCTTTAGCCATTTTAATCGCGGCTAACGTGTCTGCTGTTTCTCCACTCTGAGAAATGGCTATGACAATATCGTTTTTACGGATGATGGGGTTACGGTATCTGAATTCTGAACCGTATTCTACCTCAACCGGAATTCTAGCAAACTCTTCAAATAGGTATTCTGCCACTAAGGCGCTGTGCCATGAAGTACCACAAGCCGTCATGATAATGCGGTCTGCGTTTCTAAACTTATCGGCATATTCCTCAAGACCAGACATTTTAATCATGCCTTGTTCCGGTAGTAATCGACCGCGGAAGGTATCGTAGATTGCACGAGGCTGTTCGTAAATCTCCTTCATCATGAAGTAGTCGTATCCGCCTTTTTCAATGCTTTCCAGGTCCATCTGAAGGGCATGAATGGTCGGGTCTACCGATACATCACTTTCAATCATTCGAATCGAAACCTCGCCTTCAGCTGTAAGACATGCCATCTCACCATCTTCTAAATAGATCGCATCTTTCGTATATTCTAAGAAAGGAGTTGCATCTGAACCTACAAACTTTTCATTCACCCCTAGACCGATAACTAACGGTGATCCTAATTTTGCTACAACGATTTCCTCTGGACGGTTCTTGTCATAGATACAAACCGCATACGCCCCGATAACCTGCGTTAATGCTAGGCGAACAGCTTTGCGCAGTTTACAACCTTCTTCTTTTTGAACGTATTCAATAAAGTTTACGAGGACTTCGGTATCTGTTTCACTATGGAAGGTGTACCCTTTGCCCTTAAGTAAATCTTTTAGGCTCTGGTAGTTCTCTATAATTCCATTGTGTACTAATACGAGATTACCTGAATTACTTACGTGTGGATGGGCATTTTCATCTGACGGTTGGCCGTGTGTGGCCCAGCGTGTGTGTGCGATACCCGTTGAGCCGGAGGTGTTGTTGGCAAGCGCATGCTCTTCCATCGCAACAACCATTCCCTGCTTTTTATAAACAGCGATCTCACCATCTTGTGCTAAGGCTACGCCAGAGCTATCATATCCGCGATACTCAAGACGTTTGAGACCGTTTACGAGAATAGGGAACGCTTTTCTGTCCCCGATGTATCCTACAATACCACACATAGTGCCGTTAGTTTAAAGGTTTGGTAGGGCTAAAATACGCGTTTTACTACTCCGATTTCGTGTAGTAGACATTAAATTCCACCGGAATGGTTGGATGCAGACCTCCACCTAAAACAACGCGTGCCGCACTAGAATTAGAACTTGCTGGGGTTAGTATCACCGGTAAGATTTCTTCCTTTTCATTGACAAAGTCGTGAACCATTCGCGTCACATTAAAGCGGTAACGGAATTCACGCAAATCGGCACGATTGATTGCTCCACCAGCGGGGTTAACGGGGCTTGTGTAATCCTTAATCAACGCTTGAGCGGAATCTTGATCTTGTAAAATGAGGAGCGTGTTTGGAAGCGTATACGGTGATGCAGTACCCTGTAGAACGTGTGCAATGATCTCCGCGCGGTTAATGCTGTACCCTTTTCCGATGAGGGTGTCGAGGCCTGGAAATTCAAGTACAGTACGAGCGCCACCAGCACCTTGCGTGTAGCTGAGCAGCTCGCCATTGACCGTGTCTTGCATATCGATCGCGAAGTCTGCCGATGTAAAATCGTTCTCGTAGGTATTAAAGGAAAGTCCTGGGTCACCAAAGTTCTGACCAAAGGTCATGGTGAAGAGTTTCGGTACCGTGTCTTGCGATCCGGTATGATAGAACAATTGGATTAAGCTCCCACTAGCTGTAAGATTGATAAAAGACAAAGCACTGGTTCCTGTCCCGGCATCTCTGAAATGCAAACCAGGCACTGCTTCCACGAAGCTTTCATTATCTATTAAAAAATCTTCGCCTGCAATGGCTGGATCGAAGAGACTTTCTTGGAAGAAAGCAGGGTCAAGATCAAAAGTGAGATAGCCCACGCTAGTATCAATACCATTGTATACTGGAACCGTCGGATCAATCATTAGGGTCGTATCCATGATGGATGGCCCCAAAACTGGTACATTATTACTGTAGTAATTTATGGTATCCGTCATCGGCTCAATCACCGGCAAAACCTGCAGTTGTATAGAGTCTCCACGGACGCCGTAGGTGTTTTGATAGGCAAGACGAACTTTTACAGAATCACAGATGGTACTGTCTCCAAAGTCCGGGGAAAGTTTTGACAGCAATACGCGTGAAGTAAAGGACGCATTTAGTTTTCCGAAGATGGGGTCATTGAGATTTCCTAAAGCAACCGCACCCGGGTTTCTGGTAGAAATACTGTCCCAATTAGTTGTATACGAAACTACATTGAAGGTCAATTTCTCTCCCAATTCAGGGCGATCCTCAACAAATTTTCCAGCACCAATTTCGCCGTTGCTTTTTTCACAACTGCTGCTTAACAGGGCCAGCCCAACGAAGGCTAGGAATCCTAATAGGGACTTATTCAACGTCTTCTTCAACCAGTAACGATTCATATACTTTGATGGCTTCTGCTGGATCTTCAGGAAAGTTTTTTCCGTCGATACATGGGATGTCATTTGACTTACAGAATTCTTCAACGTGTCCTGTGTTTTCTTCACCCAAAATCACTACATCCGCGTATTTCGCAGCTAAAAGCTGTAAGTCCTCACAGGTAGGTGCCTCTAAGCCTTCACAGAGCGCTGGATCTATTTCGTCAAACTCCATTCCTGCTTTTAGCTTCGGGCCTAAAGTACCGTCAAAGCCGTTATCATAAGCAGAAAAGACAATTTTCGCATCCTTGAATATAGGGTTCTCCGCTTGGAACAGGCGCAAATACATAGGAACTAAGGCTGACATCCAACCGTGGACGTGAATCACATCTGGCTTCCAGCCTAATTTCTCGACCGTATCAATGGCACCTTTTGAAAAGAAAAGAGTACGCTCATCGTTGTCTTCAAACTGCTTTCCGTCTGCATCTGCATACGTGAACTTACGCTTGAAGTATTCCTCGTTATCAATGAAGTATACCTGCATGCGCGCTCCGGGAACAGAGGCTACCTTTATGATCAATGGCATATCCATATCGTTGATCACGACATTCATCCCGCTCAAACGAATCACCTCGTGTAGCTGGTGTCTACGCTCATTAATGACGCCAAAACGTGGCATAAAAACGCGTACCTGGTGACCACTGTCGTTCGTCTTCTTAGCTAAAGCTAGAGTCGTACTTGAAATGGTATTTTCAGGTAAATAAGGATGAATTTCTTGTGAAACGAATAATACGCGCTTGCTTTCCATAGGAGAAAGTATATTTAAAATAGGGTGCAAAGATACCTATTTTCGCCCTTTATATCAAAGAATGGTCTAGATTTGGAGCCCTTTTAACACTTATGGAACACATTCATAGCATTGAGGAGTTAGCACGCTGGAAATCTGAAGGTCGCGAAAAAAAATTGGGCTTTGTTCCTACCATGGGCGCATTGCACGATGGGCACCTCAGTTTAGTGCGCTTGAGTCAGTCAATAAGTGACCTGACAATAGTCAGTATTTATGTGAATCCCACACAATTCAATAGAGCCGAAGACCTAGCGGCCTATCCAAACACTCTCGCAGCTGATCTAAACGCTTTGGAAGCACT
>CATAQZ010000130.1 GCA_949487015.1 Flavobacteriales bacterium UBA4585 | reverse complement strand
TTGGCTCAAGCAGTGGCCATCTTGCCGGGAATCTCTCGCAGTGGCGCAACCATTTCTACCTCTGTTTTGCTCGGTATAGACCGTGCAAAGGCTGCACGATTCTCTTTTCTAATGGTGCTCCCCATAATCCTGGGTAAAGCATTTTTAGATGCAAAAGATATTGTCGCAGGAGAGACGATGGGCGAAGAAGTCAGCGGTGCCGTTTTAATTATAGGTTTACTGGCTGCTTTCTTTAGTGGAATTGTAGCTTGTAATTGGATGGTCGCGCTCGTAAAGCGTAGCCAATTGAAATATTTCTCTTACTACTGTTTCGCGGTGGCTGCCATCGTGTTGATCAGTCAACTCGTCTAAGCTTTGACTAAAGCATCCATATTGGCAGGGGAAGTCCTATTAGTAGACAAACCGCTGGAGTGGACCAGCTTTCAGGCGGTCGCGAAAATTAGGTTTACCCTTCAAAAAGAATTGGGGCTTAAAAAGCTTAAAGTAGGACATGCTGGCACGCTCGATCCGCTAGCTACGGGCTTGCTTATCATTTGTGTCGGTAAAAAGACCAAAGAAATTGCCAGTTACATGGGACAGGAGAAGGAGTATATTGCTGAAATCACTTTTGGCGGTACCACACCTTCGTATGATTTAGAAAGTGAAATTGATGCTACCTATCCGACTGAGCATATTTCCACTGCTGCGATAACGGATATACTTCCACAGTTTCAAGGAGAAATTCAACAGTTACCACCCATTTTTTCAGCGATCAAGCAGGGTGGCGTACGGATGTATGAAAAAGCGCGTGCCGGCGAAGAAGTAATCGTGGAGCCGCGTACGGTTCAAATTGATGAACTAGAGATTTTATCCTTTTCAGGGAATGTTCTAAAGCTTCGTGTGGTTTGCGGCAAAGGAACCTATATCCGATCTTTAGCACACGACTTGGGAAAGGCACTCCATTCTGGGGCTCATTTGAGCGCATTGCGTAGAACAAAAATCGGGTCCTTCGCTGCCGACGGCGCAAAGGACCCGATAGAATGGTCTGCGTATTTCAAGTCTGCCTTAAGAGGCTAGTCTAGATAGTTACTTTTCCAAAGGTTGGCATTGAAATTCTTCATTCTGCTAAAACCGTAAAGCGCAGTCATTGCGCCAGTAGAAAAAACCATCCAGAAGAAGAAGATTACCCGAAGATGCAGGATGGTACCTGTGTCCTTTGGTCCTCTAATGAGACTTTCCGGGAAGAGTAAGGCTACCGCCAAGCAAAATCCGAATACGGTCTTCATGAGACTTTCGAAATCTCTAAATGGGTATACTAAAGCTTTGCGTAATGGGTGTAAGTCATTGCCCCATTTCGCGAGTAAGTAATGATATCCACCGCCCATTGGAACGAACAGCAAAGGGTCTTTGTCTTTCTCAGCCAATTTGAACATGCCTGCAGGTGCAATCATTTTGAATCCCTTAATCTCCCGGCCTTGCGCTATTTCAAATTCCTTAACGGCATCTAAAGCCTCAGCGGGGAACGTCCCGTTGAAACGCTTGGAGTCTAAAAATCGAAGTCTGTAGTCCACACAAAGTTTTTTGATGTCCGTGATGTGGTAAATTCTATCCGATTCAAGTGCGTCAAAATTCAACACCTCATGATTACCATCAGATTCGAACAGATTTGCTAAAATTCGCTCGCCCTCTGTAGGAGCGTTTAGCAATGTTTTGAACCCCTCGAGTACATCTTGGTGAACTGAAGTCGTGTTTTTCGAGCGTAAGCCGCTCAATTTCTCGTGTAGATTAACTCCCATAATATTTTGTTTGAATGCGTGTATTCAATCCATGCGTGGCGAGTAGGTTTAACAAATGTCGGAACTGCATTGTTTAAAATCAATTGGTTCTGATAAAACTTGACAAAGGGGGTTTCGAAATTGTATCTTTGCGGTTCTCTTAATATTAATTTTTCAAAGCCCGTAAGCTATGAAAATGAAACTTTCACACTTCGCGTATGACCTCCCAAAAGAGCTAATCGCGCAAGAACCGACGATTCACCGCGACGATAGTCGTTTAATGGTAGTTCACAAAGACACTGGTGAAATCGAACACAAGCACTTTCACGAAGTCATTGATTATTTTGACGATGGTGACGTAATGGTCCTTAACA
>CATAQZ010000129.1 GCA_949487015.1 Flavobacteriales bacterium UBA4585 | reverse complement strand
TCGATAAGCGGAGTCAATAATAACACGCCATACTTAGCAGGTTTAAATACAATCGTGTTGCCCATGATCAACGACGGTATTAGCAAACAAAATGTTTCATTTAATGGGTAGTTGTACGGGCCTAAACAAAGCACAACGCCCAGTGGTCCACGTCGTATTTGAGACAAAACACCGTCCTTACTTGCGACGTGTGAGCCCCTGCGCTGCAGCTCTTTGTATTCTTCAATGGTGTCGTAGATGTAATCCACGGTACGGTCAAACTCCTTGTACGCTGCGCTTTTGTTTTTTGCGATTTCCCACATCAACAGCTCGCTCACCTCTTCACGCTTTTCCTTCATCAGCGAAACGAATTTCTCCATCGCCACGATGCGTGCAGAAGCTCCTGCAGTAGGCCAATACCCACGACCGTTGTTGTATGCTGATTTTGCTGCTTGAAGCGCCTTGAGCCCAGTGGCCTCATCTAACGTAGGTGATGCACCGAGGTATACTCTTTCAGTGGTTCCGTCCTTTGTGACTTTGCCCATCGGGCTGTACACTTCTTCGAATTCACCTTCCCATTTTTCAATGGTTCCGTTGATCAGGTATTGGTTCCATTTAAACGGTTTAGGTGGTTCAAACTCTGCGATAGGTAGTTGCTTAGAGCTTGCTTTCATGTTCTTGTTCAATTAGTTAATGCTTTTATAAGAATAAAACTGGCCTTTTAGTTCATCCCTACATCAAAGTAAATTAAACGTGGCTTGTGTATACATTGCGTGACATCTATTACGTGACTGCTTTGTAACTTGCCGAAAATCGGATCCATTATGACCCTTCACCCTATACACACGGGAAACTTTAAGCTTGACGGCGGCGCCATGTTTGGTGTTGTGCCAAAGGGCCTTTGGGAGCGCACGAATCCCGCAGATGAAAAGAATCTTTGTACCTGGGCCATGCGCTCTTTGCTCATTGAAGACGGGGACCGATTAATTTTGATCGATACGGGAATCGGCAACAAACAGAGCGAAAAATTCTTTTCACATTATTACCTCCACGGCAACCACAGCCTTGACACCTCCCTCGCGCTAAAAGGATTTAATCGCGATCAGATCACCGATGTCTTCCTCACCCACCTGCACTTTGATCACGTCGGAGGTGCAGTTCAGTGGAACAAAGACCGATCGGGATACGAACCCGCGTTTAAAAATGCAACGTATTGGACGAACGAACGTCATTGGAATTGGGCCATAAAACCCAATGCTCGCGAACGCGCCAGCTTCCTTTCTGAAAACATCTTACCGCTTCAAGAAAGTGGTCAATTAAAATTCATAGCGGCTCCGGAAAACCAGCACCGCATCAATACTGGTTTAGGTTTCGACGCGTTTGTCGTCAACGGCCATACCGACGCACAAATGTGCCCTATTCTAGACTACAGAGGCAAAACATTAGTCTTTATGGCGGACCTGTTACCTTCCACCGGGCACATCCCGTTGCCCTATGTCATGGGGTACGATACCCGTCCACTGCTTACTCTGGATGAGCGTACAAGAATCTTCACCGAAGCGGCAGAAAACGGCTATCATTTATTTTTAGAACACGATGCGTACAACGAGGTTTGTACTCTACAAATGACAGAAAAAGGACCGCGTCTTGCGGATAATGGTCGCCTGGACCACTACTTCATCTAACCCTTATACCATGAAGAAAACTATACTCGCGCTGTTTCTAGCGTTCTCAGGAATTGCGCACGGACAATACTGGCAGCAATCGGTCGACTACACCATGGACATTACCATGAATGTCGAAAATCATCAATACGACGGCTACCAGAAGGTCCAGTACACTAACAACAGTCCTGATACCCTTCAAAAGGCATACTTCCACCTGTACTTCAATGCGTTTCAACCGGGCAGTATGATGGATGTACGCTCGAGAACCATTAAAGATCCAGACCGTCGCGTAACGGACCGTATTTATGGGCTTGGTCCTGATGAAATTGGCTTTCAAGAGGTTCGTGAGCTCACTCAAAACGGGATGCCGCTTGGTTGGGAGGTGAACGGAACCGTATTGAAATGTGCCCTTGCCGAACCACTGCTTCCGGGTGAAAGTACCACTTTTGAGATGCGCTGGAACGCACAAGTTCCTAAACAGATTCGCCGTTCAGGTTGGAATAACAAAGAGGGTGTTGAATTTACCATGACCCAGTGGTATCCTAAACTCGCAGAATACGATAAAGACGGTTGGCACCCGGACCAATACGTTGGGCGCGAGTTTTACGGCGTCTGGGGAACCTTTGATGTGACTGTTCACATCGACAAAAATTATGTGCTTGGCGGCACCGGCTACCTACAAAACCCTCAAGACGTTGGTTTTGGTTACAGTGGAGTCAAAAAGGTTCGATTAGGACGCAATGAACTCCGCACATGGCATTTCAAAGCAGATAGTGTACACGACTTTGCTTTTGCTGCCGATCCGGATTACAAACACGTGCAACTTCAAATCGAAAACGGTCCTTTGGTGCACCTATTGTACGATCCTAAAACGGCGAACGAAGCAAATTGGGTTAAAATTCAAGACGGATACCTCCAAGGGTACTTTGATTTTATGGCGCAAAATTTTGGTAAATATCCCTACAAACAATTCTCGCTGATTCAAGGCGGAGACGGCGGTATGGAATATCCCATGTGTACCATGATGCTTGGTGGTGGTGATGATTTCGAAGGCTTTACTGGACTTTTTGTGCACGAAGGAACGCACAATTGGTATTACGGCGTGATCGGAACCAATGAAGCGGCCTATCCTTGGATGGACGAGGGCTT
>CATAQZ010000128.1 GCA_949487015.1 Flavobacteriales bacterium UBA4585 | reverse complement strand
TGGCTTAGATTGGTGAAGAGAAATGAAAATTCTGCAGTCTTAACCGACTCTTTTTTGATTTTCGCCAATTTTTCAAGTGCCAGTGGATGTTGAAAATCTCCCGCTACAGCATAGACACTGTCCGTAGGGATAATGGCAATTTCACCTTTCTTAAAACGCGCCACGCATTCTGCGATGGTTTGCGCGTTAATACTTTCCGGATAAATGGAATAAATCACGACCCTTTGAATTTTAATAAAAGATACAAAAAAGCCCCGCGGTTAGCGAGGCTTCTTGAAAACTATAAGTTACGACTAAGTATTAGCCGTTTGCTTTTGCGTGATCTGCTAAGAACTTCGCCAAACCAATATCTGTTAATGGGTGCTTCAATAAAGCCTCCATTGCGCTTAAAGGTCCAGTCATTACATCTGCACCAATCTCAGCACATTGAATGATATGCATCGGGTGACGTACCGAAGCTGCAAGAATTTCTGTACCGAAGTCGTAGTTGTCAAAGATGATGCGAATGCTTTCAATCAAATCCAAACCGTCCGTTGAGATATCATCCAGACGTCCAATAAATGGACTCACGTAAGTTGCACCAGCTTTTGCCGCCATCAATGCTTGACCTGCAGAGAAGATCAACGTACAGTTCGTCTTGATGCCTTTGTCAGAGAAGTATTTCAATGCTTTCACCCCGTCCTTGATCATCGGAATCTTGACTACGATTTTCTCGTCTAATGCAGCCAATTCCTCACCTTCTTTAATCATGCCTTCGTAATCTGTTGCGATCACTTCAGCACTTACATCACCGTCAACAATAGCACAAATGGCTTTGTAGTGCGCTTTCACATTCGCGTCCCCGCTAATGCCTTCTTTAGCCATCAATGATGGGTTAGTTGTTACCCCGTCTAGAACTCCTAGCTCTTGGGCTTCTTGAATCTGTGCGAGGTTCGCAGTGTCGATGAAGAATTTCATGTGTGTGAGTTATATGATTTACTGAGCAAAAGTACGTCTTTCCCTCAAAATTTAGGGCACAAAAAATGGGCAAGCTACTCACATCACACCGCTACGACCAATTACCCTTGCTGCGTTCCCGCCCTGGGGGATTCACCAGGAGCTGGTTGTGTGAGACTTGCCCACTGCAAAGTTAAGCCAACTAAAGACGTCTGACCAATGAATTTTAACAATTTTTAATCGGTCCTGTTGGACTATATTTGTAGCAAGCGAATAGCGCTTGAACCGCAAAAAACAAGTAAGATGGCACAGGAAATTGAAATCATGAAGGCACAGGGTAAACAGCTCGCCTTCATCGTTATAGGTCTAGGACTCCTCATGTTTTTATGGAGTTATTTAGGTGATCCAACGCTACTGTTTAAGTATTGGTGGTTGGGTATTCTCTACCAATGGATTGTACCAATTGGTCTAGCTATCTACGCCGTAGCGAAAGCAAAGCAGTCGTTAAACGGCTTCATTTCCTATAAGGGAGCATTGGGAACTTCGGCCATAGGTTTAATCCTTGGGACTGCTGTGGTCGTTTTGTTTAATGCATTGATGTACAATGTTGTAGATCCCGATTTCAAGGACATGATGGAGGAAAAAACCATTGAGTTCACGGTCCAATTCATGGAGCGTATGGGTGCTGATAAATCTCAAATTTCTGAGGGCGTTTCCCAATTAAAAGAACGCGATCAGTTTGGTTTCAAAGCACAAATCATGGGCCTAACCTTCATCAGTATCTATTATTTAGTGATCAGCCTCATTGTTGCAGCTGCGATGAAAAAAGATGAACCGGTAGTATAATTTTTATGAGTGCATTGGACTTAAGTATTGTCATTCCTTTATTCAACGAGGACGAGAGTTTACCGGAATTGACCGATTGGATTTCACGTGTCATGGACCGCGAAGGCTATACCTATGAAATCGTATTTGTCAACGACGGCTCTACGGATAACAGCTGGCAAGTCATCCAGGAACTTCGCACAAAAAACGAAAATGTCAAGGCCATTTCCTTTCGTCGAAACCAAGGCAAGAGTGCAGGTCTGAATCAAGGGTTTAAAGCGGCCTCTGGCCAGGTGGTTATCACCATGGACGCCGACCTTCAAGACAGCCCGGAAGAAATTCCTGAATTGCGCAGAATGATCTTGGAAGACGGCTACGATTTAGTGAGCGGCTGGAAGCAGAAGCGTTACGATCCCATCACCAAAACCTTACCCACAAAACTTTTCAATGCCGCCACGCGCCGCATTTCAAAAATTAAACTCAACGATTTTAATTGTGGTCTTAAGGCGTATCGCTTGGAAGTGGTGCACAACATAGAAGTCTATGGAGAAATGCACCGCTACATTCCGTTTCTTGCTAAAAACAAAGGGTTTAGTAGGATAGGAGAGAAGGTTGTACAGCACCAAGCCCGTAAGTATGGCACAACGAAATTCGGTTTAGATCGATTCATTAATGGCTTCTTAGATCTTGCTACACTCGCGGTGATGGGAAAATTTGGCCGCCG
>CATAQZ010000127.1 GCA_949487015.1 Flavobacteriales bacterium UBA4585 | reverse complement strand
GTGTTGTAAATTCCTAGAGTCATGTTTTCTTGTTGACCCATTAAGAATTGGACCGTAAGGGCATCGACCGCCGGATTCGGGAACAAATGAATGCCGTAGTCGCCTTGATTCACGATAAACGTTTCGGATTGGATTTCACACGAATCAAAACGAACCGTGAGTTGGTAATTCCCATTTAAAGGGTTGTAAATAACACTGTCCGTAGATACCGGGGTTCCATTGTAAAGCCATTCGTAAGAAGGATTCGTAACAGCAATCGAGACTGCTGCTTTGAGCATCTTTTCTGACAGCTGTATCGTAGCGTCCACCACATTTTTACAAGTATCAAAATGCGCAACTAATGTCGTATTCGCTGCAACTGCAACTTCTATGGAATCTTGCAATACATTATTGTAGGCCGTTGCTGTAGAGTACCAATGTGAGAACAGAAAACCTCGGCTTGGTATGGCCTGAGCTGTTACAGGACATGCACCGTGGTATACACCGTCCCAAGGCAATTCCGGCACGATGCTATTGAGCTTAATGTGACCAGCAGCATTAGGGAAGGCATCTAGATCTACAGTATGCTGACCTTGAAGCGAGAGGCTTTGATTCAAATGTTGACGTGCCGTAGTAATCCGTCCGCTGTTGTAGCTTTTAATACCGTTTACTGCATTGAGCCAATAGGTATAGGAATACGGGCCCATTTGACTACTCCACGCTGCAATGTGATCTGGTATTGCAGGGGCCAATTCTGTTTTTAATTCGTCCGTTATAGCGTCAAAATTACCTGTCTGGAACGTCGTGTTGATGAGATCATTGTAGCGGTTCGTGAATCGGCACTTAAAATCCGCGTTATCCAGTACATGATCGAATATTTCAGAATGCGTATTGGGGTAATCTGGATTTCGAGCCCGCTCGATGTAGTTATCGTAGATGTTACCGCCGTACAATCCAAAAGCAAAGTCTGTGTCGTACATCATATAACGCCAGGTTGCGCCGGTGGTATCTCGACGCCACAACTTTACATTGTTAATACCCCAGGCGATTCCCATCCAATCCCGGTTTTGGATATAGGTTTCAAAGACGAAATAGTCGATGTAGTTGTCTAAATCAAATCGAGAATTAAAGACAGAAACAAAATTGGGCGCCGAGGCATTCATGCCCGTAATGATTTGATGCGATTCCAAGAAATGGCTATCATCACCGACAAGGGCACCTTCTCGATTTAATAATTGGATTTCATCCTTATCCACCCCATGATTACTTTCTACGTAGTGTTCGTCAAACTTTTCGCGAATACCGTATAAACCCCAATAAGCTCCATTTAGATAAACGATACAGGCCTGGTAGCCCATTCGATCGATGTGTGTTCCGTCGGCCAATCGACTTATTGCGGCATCTTGAATCCGATCAAAAACACTGTGCTGGCCACCGTTTCTTAGATTGAAATTATTGAAGCTTGTAATTTCTGGTTTTCGTTCAATCAACGAATATTCGATATCCCCTGTATATTTCGATTTCGCATCTATTCTAAACGACTTTTGCGGTTCAGCCCTGGACCAACCGCCATGAATTTCTAGATCGAAAACGGCATCGAATTGTTTCGTTTTGGAGCTGTCGAAGAATTCCATCCGTGATTTTCTAGACCACGGCTCCCAAAAATTACTTCCGAAATAGGGATAGGAGGCGCTAGCATTGGGTCCCATAACATAGATACCGCTATTCCAATCCCACAAATGATTTTCCGTAGTTATAATGGAAACGACAGGAAGTCCGTGATTGTCTTCATCAATGATGTAGGTTCGGTCAACCACTGCACTGGGTAGCTTTTGACCAACATCACTAAAGGTTCGTACGCTCAACACGCTGGTGCCATAAATGTATATGGGGCCGTTGACCTCCGTATCGTTTTGATCTGGAACATCACCGTTAGTGGTGTAGTAGGATGTGGTATTGTTGGGCGCAGTAATAGTAACCTGTTGCGCTGAAGAATACCATCCAGAGGCAAGATCAAGTGCTGGGGTTTCGGTAATTCCGGAATAACAGGTGTTTTGACTGTTGGATTGGTTTGGAGAAGGGGCATTGAAGTAGCACCAATTCCCAGTTCCGTCAGGCAAGCGGCCCTTGCTTATGGAGCGAGAGATATCGTATGGGATGTAAACGCTGTCCAGTAGCGCTTCGTTGGAATCGCTGATGCAAATGGTTTCGCCATGTGATAGTTTGAAATCCGCATGGGGTAAAATCAATGGCGTTTGTATCCAGCTGGGTAGGCTTTGGTAGCTGAAATTTGTCGATGCGATTCCGGCGGATAGATAAAAATTACTGCTCATGTCAGAGGAATTCGCACTTGCGTTGTGAACGCGCACGGCCAGAACATTAGTCCCAGGTAGCAGTAAATCCTGGACCGATTCCGTATCAAAAAATGCACTTTCAGGAATTCCGCCGCTGTATAAAACGGCTTCTTTATCGACCGTAGTGAATTCATTATAAGCAGGAGTAGCGCTAGCGAAATTATCCGAACGCATGATTTCTACTCCGTTCAAATAAGCGATGAATCCATCGTCGTAATCTGCATGAAACAAGAGGTGCGTAATGTCTTGAATATCGACGATCTGAAATTCTTTACGCATGAGGATGGAAGGCGTAGCGGCAATGGTAGTATTATCGTCATTATCTCCGTAACCAATTCCTCCTTGTCCTGAATTCCAACTCTGATCGTTAAAACCCAATTGGTTCCAATCATTGTAGTTGGTGGGGGGGGTCGATCCGTTCCAATACTTCCAAATTCCATTAGCTAAAACCAGCGCCTCCCAATGGTTGGGAAATTTTGCATCTTCCCTACCCGATGCACATATCGTAATAAGTTCCTGGCTGCCTAAATAGGTGTTTGGGAATTGCCATTTATCGAGATTATCCGGGTTATCGCTGAGGAAATAGTCTGCGAGAAACACTGAATCACTGGAGTAGTTGAATACCTCAACCCAGTCCACATCATCCCCATTTTCGTCGGTAAAACCGCGCTTGCTGTTGAATTCATTCACAGCCAATTGGCCCTGTACCGAAATAGAATAGAGTACAGTTCCAAACAGTGTTATTAGACTGCGCAGCAAGGAAGTTTTTGTAGAAATCATTACGAGTGTAAGTTAGTTGATTTCCGCTGCTCCTTAAAGAGTGCATGATATCTATTTTCTTCGACCGATTTTATGAGTACTGTTTGTATTTCAACTATACGCATGGATTCAAACTCTTAACCTATATTTGCGCCTCGTTGGGGATGTAGCTCAGTTGGCTAGAGCGTTTGACTGGCAGTCAATGCACAATTCTTGTGCAAGTATCTGATAAACAGACCCTGAGGTTAGTGTTTTAAAAGCTGTTGTCATAAAGGATGTCTTTATGAAACCTAAAACAGACCTCTTCCCAAAGGTTGCAAAACTATCTAACGGTAAATTCCAAGTTTACTTCTGGTATAATGGTAAGCGCTGTCGTTATGCTAATGGAAATCCTATCGAACAGGAAATATCACCAAACCTTTTTGAAGGTATAGAGCGTGAGCGTAAAGCACATTTGTTATGTAGCGCCTATACATTAGCTATTGATAAAGGATGGCGTCCTGAAATAGACGCAGCTATAGTTCAGAAGCGGTCACCTTCCAGATTAATAAAAGTTGCTGATGATGTGCTAAAGCATAAGCGGCAGCTTAACTATTCGGAGTCTTATAAGAAGGATTTGATAAGAACGCACAGATTGTTTGCTGACTATTTAAAGGAACAGCGTCTGGAATCGATTCTTGTTACAGAGGTTAATATTGATATAATTAAGGCTTTTGTATATGACAAGTCTCCTTCAGCTGCCAGTATGAAGAACCTTAAACGAAACATATCATCCCTTATTAGAGATGAATTGGAGTCTCAAGGCGTTATACTCAACTTCAAGCGAATAAAGCTCCCACGAACTACGCAGGAGTTACACAAGCCAATTAAGGATGTAGAGGCTCTGCTAAAGGATATCGCTGCTTTTAATGACAACTTATATTTATGTGCATTAATGACCTTCTCACTGCTGCTGAGACCGCATAGGGAGATTAGATGTCTGAGAGTAGGTGACTTCAATAGCGACTTCTCTTTATTAAGCTTAAGCGGTGCAAGAGTCAAGTCCAAGAAAAATAGAGTACTGCCAGTTCCTAGATTTGTTCAATATGAATTAATAGAGCGGTTTAGTCAACTTGATGCAGAAGCGAATCTTTTTTCTCGAGGAAAGCGGTTATTTCATAATGACTATTTCAAAAATCGTTGGGCGGATTACAAAAAGCAGAGTCAGCTGTTGCAACCTAATCAGACCTTGTATAGTTTCAGACACACAGGAGCAATCAAAGTCTTTGAAAAGACAGGCTCTCTACTCAAACTACAGCAAGTAATGGGTCATAGCGATATGAAAGTATCCCTCACCTATTTAAGAGGGTTAGAAGCAAAGCAGTTGGATGTTGAGGACATGCCAGAGTTGTAAGGTCAGAATGAAAAAGTAAGTCACTGTAGATTCATTAGATTTATGATAAACTAATACACCTATGAAATTTAGATGGCCATTTAAAGATTACGCATTGCGCTGGAAGGATGATGCAACAATGGATGAAAAGCTCTTCTGGGGTGGTATTTCAGAAACACTTGGTTTAATAATAGGAAACCTAATATTCTAAAATCTTTCTTAATTACGAGCCTTGAAGTAAAGCAGTTGGATGTTGAGGACTTGCCAGAGTTGTAACTAAAAAAGCCCCCACCGAAGTGAGGGCTGAATTTAGTAGCACAAATACTACTTATTCATCACAAGCTCCTTCACGATATTCATAAATTCCGTGACATTCCGCTTCTTGCCAGTTGTTGTAAGTAACATCGTTGCACCCGCAGACTGGTATATAACTCATAGGAACAC